>JALOLQ010000049.1 GCA_025455895.1 Solirubrobacteraceae bacterium | reverse complement strand
GGCCACCGGCGAGATCCTCTCCACCCACCGGATCGACCCCGACAAGAACTACTGGCGCAACCAAATGCGCCCGCCCGGACGCTGGCCCAAGTGAGACACATGACGCGACTCACCCGAGACACATGTCCCGACTCAACACACGATGGAGGGAGCAGTGTCTGGGTTCAGGACATATGTCTCACCCAGGAGGCCCCAGAACGAAGGGAGATCGGGCACGACGCGAGCCGCCCGGCGACGCCTCACCAGCCCCGGATCCAGCTTCAGGACGGGGCTACGGGCAACCAGCGCCCGCGCCCAAGCGGCTGCCCGGCCACGAGCCGGCGAGCTAGGCAAGTGGGACACATGTCCCGACTCAGGACAACGACGGAGGGGGAGGGATTCGAACCCTCGGTAGAGGGGTTACCCCTACAACGGTTTTCGAGACCGCCCCGTTCAACCACTCCGGCACCCCTCCGAGGCGTCCGCGAAGGACGGGGCGGAAAGGGTAGCGGCCCGCGCCGCTCAGCGGGCGCGCGCGGCCTTCAGCGCCGGCTTCGGGAGCACCGTCACGATGCGGTACTGGGACTTGCTGATCCGCTCGGCGTGCCCGGCCTTCTCGAGGCGCTTCCACACGACCGGGCAGCGCTTGCAGCGCGGGCCGTCCTGGCAGCACTTCTTCTTCGTCGTGACGCGGGAGGGGCTCATCGGCGGAGGGGGGCGGAGAAGACGACGGAATCCCGACTCTACCGGTTGGCTTTCCGGGTCGTCGGGTGCCCTCGCGCCAACCGTCGCGGGCCTGGACACCCGTCGAGGCCGCCCGGCCCGGCGGCTACCGTCCGGCCGTGCGCTGCGTCCTGCTCGCTCTCGCGCTCCTGCTGCTCGCGCTCGTGATGCCCGCCACGGCGCCCGGCGCGGCGCTGCGCTTCGAGGGGCTGCGCGGCGGCTGGCAGACGATCCCCTGGCCGTTCGACGTCGACCGCGTGGTGATCCCGGTCGACGTCCCCGCCGCGGGGCTCGCCGCCGAGCGCCCGGCGGACGTCGGCGCGACGGACATGACGGTCGAGCTGTGGGTGAAGGGCACCGTGGCCGACAACCCGGCGCCCGCCGCGACGTGCAGCGCCGGGGTCGCCGCCGACCCGATCGCCTGGGTCTTCGGGAACATCGCGCTCGACCGCGACGCGTACGGGATCGGGCGCTCGTTCGGGATCTCGTTCGCCGGCGGGCGCCCGCTGTTCGGCGTCGTCGGCGCGGGCGGCGGCTCGCTCACCGCGTGCGGGTCGGCGGTCGCGCTCGACGGCGCCTGGCACCACCTCGCCGTCACGCGCCGCGCGAGCGACGGGCGGATCGACCTGTTCCTCGACGGCGCGCCGCAGCTCCCCGCCGGCGGGGTGGACGGACCGGACGGCCCGGTGGACTACCCGGGCGGCACCGCGCCGCTGCCGAACTGCTCGACGCCGCCGGGGTATATGCCCGCGCAGTCCGGCGTCCCGTGCGTGATGTCGCCCTACCTCGTGCTCGGGGCGGAGAAGCACGACCTCTCGCCGCTCGAGTACCCGGGCTTCCGCGGCCTGCTCGACGAGCTGCGCCTCTCGTCGGTCCGCCGTTACGGCGCCCCCTTCGCGCGCCCGGGCGGCGCGTTCGGGCCGGACGCGCAGACCGCCGCGCTCTACCACTTCGATGAGCCCGGCGGCTCCGCCGTCAGCGATTCGTCGGGCGCTCCCGGCGGGCCCTCCCCGGGCGAGCTGCGGGTGGGGGGCCTGCCCGCCGGCCCGGCGCGGGTGGCCGACACGCCGTTCGGCGCGGGGCCGGAGCCGCCGCGTGCTCCGCCGCCCGCTCCCGCCGGCGCGACGCCGCCGGGTCCGGCCGGACCGGTCGCGGCGAGCCCCGGCCCCGGGCGCCTGCGCCTCGTCGTGCCGGTCCAGTCCCGGGCGGCGGCGCTGCGGCGCGGCGTGCGCGTGCGGCTCGGCGGCGCCCCGGCCGGGCAGCGGGTGCGGCTCACCCTGCGCCTTCCGGCGGCGGTGGCGCGCCGCCTGGGACTCCGCTCCCCGCGGGTCGGGGAGCGGACCGTGATCGCCGGTGGTGAGCGCCTGGTGCGCGTCGGGTTCACGCCGCGGGCGCGCCGCGCGCTCACGCGTGAACCCCGTTCGGCGCGCGGCCTCACCGTCGAGGCGCGCACGGGCGGCGCGGCGCCGGTCAGGGTCGCCGTCCGGCTGCGCTGACCACCGGGCCGGCGTCCCGGAGCCGCCCGGTGCGAGGTACCGTTCCCGCCGTGTCCGAGCAGCCCCGCATCCTCATCATCGGCGCCGGCTTCGGCGGCATCGCCGCCGCGATCGAGCTCCAGGCACACGGGTTCGCCGATGTCGAGATCCTCGACCGCGGCGACGGCCTCGGCGGCACGTGGCGCTTCAACGACTACCCGGGCGCGGCCTGCGACGTCCCCAGCCATCTCTACTCGTACTCGTTCGCCCAGCGCCGCGACTGGACGCGGCTGTGCTCGCCCCAGGACGAGATCCTCGCCTACCAGGAGGAGGTCGCCCGGGAGTTCGGCGTCGACCGCCGGATGACGTTCGGCGTCGAGGTGGACGGCTGCTCGTGGGACGCGGCGAGCGCGACCTGGACCGTGACCGCGGCCGACGGGCGCCGTTGGGAGGCCGACGCGGTGATCGTCGCGACGGGCCAGCTCCACCGGCCGGCGTTCCCGCCGATCCCCGGGCTCGAGGACTTCGCGGGCACCGCCTTCCACTCGGCCGAATGGGACCACGCCTGCGACCTGCGCGGCAGGCGGGTCGCGGTGATCGGCACCGGCGCGAGCGCCGTGCAGTTCGTGCCCCCGGTGGCCGAGGAGGCTGGGCACCTGACCGTCTTCCAGCGCACGGGCAACTGGTTCATGCCGCGCCGCAACCGCAGCTACCCGGCCCCGGTCGCCTGGGCGATCCGTCGCGTGCCCGGCGTGCAGGCCTTCCGGCGGCGCTTCATGTACCACTACGGCGAGACGCTGACGATGATGATCCGCCATCCGCGGACCGTCGGCCTGCTCGGGCGGCTGCGCTCGACGCTCTTCATGCGCTGGCAGCTGCGCGGGGACGACGCGCTCCGGCGCAAGCTCTGGCCGCACTACACCTTCGGTTGCAAGCGCGTCCTCTTCAGCTCGATGTGGCTTCCCGCGCTGCGCCGGCCGAACGTCGAGCTCGTCACCGAGCGGATCGAGCGCATGACGCCCGCCGGCCCGCAGACGCAGGACGGCGTCGTCCACGAGGCCGACGTCGTGATCTACGGCACCGGCTTCAAGACCGCCGACTTCATGTTCCCGATGGAGATCACCGGCGAGCGCGGCGCGTCGCTGCGCGAGGCGTGGGCCGACGGCCCGCACGCCCACCTCGGCATCACCGTGCCCGGCTTCCCGTCGCTGTTCCTCATGTACGGGCCGAACACGAACACCTCGGGCGGCTCGATCCTCGTCTATCTCGAGGCTCAGGCCGCCTACATCCGTCAGGCGCTCGCGCTCGTCCGCGAGCGCGGCGCGGCGGCGATCGAGGTCCGTCCCGACGTCGAGGCGGCCGCCGACCGCGCCGTCCAGCAGCGTTTCCAGGGCACGGCGTGGACGCGCTGCGACTCCTGGTACCGCGACGAGAGCGGGCGGATCATCACGAACTGGCCCGGGTACATGCGCGAGTACGAGGCCGCGACGCACGCGCTCGACCCGGCCGACTTCGAGCTGCTGCCGGCGGCCGATCGCGAGCCGGCGGCGGCCTGAGCCTCAGCGCCGCGCGGCGAAGAACGCCCGCAGCAGCGCCGCGCACTCCTCGCGCAGCACGCCGCCGTCCACCTGCGGGCGGTGGTTGAGGCGCGGGTCGGCGAGCACGTCGAGCACGCTCCCGGCGGCGCCGGCCTTCGGGTCGGTCGTGCCGTAGACGACCCGGGGGACCCGCGAGAGGACGATCGCCCCGGCGCACATCGCGCACGGCTCGAGCGTCACGTAGAGCGTGCTGTCGAGCACGCGCCAGGAGCCGAGCGCCGCCGCGGCGGCGCGCAGCGCGGTGACCTCGGCATGCGCGGTGGGGTCCTCGAGCCGCTCGCGCTCGTTGTGGCCGCGGCCGATCACGCGGTCCTCGTGGACGACGACCGCCCCGATCGGCACGTCGCCGTGCTCGAGCGCGGCGCGCGCCTCGGCCAGCGCCTCGCGCATCCAGCGTTCGTCCGCTGCGGTGGTCCCGGGGTCCATCGCCCGCCATGATGGCGCGTTCGAACGGAACTTCTCCTCCGGGATGGTGTTCCATGAAGTGGTCACGTCGCCGCGGCGGCGTGCCGATGAGCACCGTCATGCCGCCCCGCACTCCCCGCCTTCTCCTCGCCGCGCTCGCTGCGCTCGGGCTCGCCGCCGCCGGCGCGGCCCCCGCGAGCGCGCTCGAGGCCGAGCCGGGCGAGGTCGTCGTCCAGTTCGAGGACGGCTCGACCGCCACGGCCGCCCAGGCCGCCGGCGGGGACCCCGCGGTGCTGAAGGTCGAGAGCGTGCCGAAGGCGCTCGCCGGGCTGCGCGCCCGGTCCGACGTGCGCTACGCCGTCCCGAACGTCAAGGCGCGGATCGCCCAGACCTCGACCGGGTTCATCCCGGACGACCCGGGCCGCGGCGGCGCCGGAGGCTGGCAGTCGGTGCAGTGGAACTTCGCCGGGCCGTTCGGCGTCGGCGCGCCGCAGGCGTGGGCGAACGCGATCACCGCGGGCGCCCCCGGCGGCAAGGGCGTCACCATCGCGGTGCTCGACACCGGCGTCGCCTACGCGAGCCGCCCGCCGCACCGGCGCTCGCCGGACTTCACGGCCGACCAGTTCACCCGCGGCTACGACTTCGTCGACCGCGACCGCTTCCCGATCGACCGCAACGGCCACGGCACGCACGTCGCCGCGACGATCGCCGAGGCGACCGACAACGGCGTCGGCCTGACCGGGCTCGCCTACGGCGTGAAGCTCATGCCGGTCCGCGTGCTCGATTCGGTCGGCGAGGGCAACGCGACCGACATCGCCGCGGGCATCCGCTTCGCGGCGCGCCGCGGGGCGCAGATCATCAACCTCAGCCTCGAGTTCGACGCCGAGGTGACCGCCGCGGACATCCCGCAGCTGCTCCAGGCGATCGCCTACGCGCGCTCGAAGGGCGCGCTCGTCGTGGCCGCCTCGGGCAACGAGGGCCAGGCCCGGGTCGCCTACCCGGCGCGCGCCTTCGGCGTGCTGTCGGTCGGCGCGACCACCGAGCGCGGCTGCCTGTCGGAGTTCTCGAACGCGGGCCGCGGGCTGGACCTCGTCGCGCCGGGCGGCGGGGCGGACGCCGCGGTCCCGGGCGACGCGAACTGCAAGCCCGGCGAGGTGCCCGGCCGCAACATCTTCCAGGTGACGCTGCTCGGCCGCGAGCCGGGCCGCTTCGGCATCCCCGGCACCTACGAGGGCACCTCGATGGCGGTGCCGCACGTGTCGGCGACCGCGGCGCTCGTGATGGCCTCGGGCGTCGCCGGCGCGCGCCCGACGCCGAGCCAGGTCGAGCGGCGCCTCAAGCGCACCGCGCGCGACCTCGGCCGCAAGGGCTACGACAGCCGCTACGGCTGGGGCCTGGTCGACGCCGCCGCGGCGACCGCGCTGCCCGCCGGCGCCGCCCGCCGCTGAGCCACCCCGGCCCGGCCCGGCCGGTCGCGCCCGCGCTCAGGTCGTCCGGATGATCAGCACCGAACACGGTGCGTGGTGGCTGATCTTGTTCGGCACCGAACCGAGCAGGAAGCGCCGCGCGCCGGTCATGCCCTTGTTGCCGATCACGATCAGGTCCGCGTCGGTCTCCTCGGCGACGTCGAGGATCGCGTCGGCGGGGTCGCCCTGGCGGGCGTGGGTGCCGACGGTGAGGCCCGCGGCCCGCGCGGGCTCGGCGACCTCGTCGAGCGTCGCCTCGACGTCCTCGCGCGGCGTGATCGTCCACTGCACGTCGCGCGGCGCCTGCTGGGCCTCCTCCTTGAGCCGTGAGCGCGGCACCGGCTCGTAGGCGCTGACGATCTCCAGGCGCGAGCCGAGCGCGGTCGCCAGCGCCATCGCCTGGCGCACCGCCTCGCCGGCCGTCTCCGACCCGTCCGTCCCGACCACGATCGTCGTGTACATCCCGCTCCCCTCGGCTCGCCGGCGTCCCGCGCCGCGATCCTACCGCCGTGCCGGGAGTGCTCCGGACGGCTTCACGCGAGCTTCACGATCGCGATCACGATGCCGGCGAGGACGAACACGACGATCGCCACCTGCGTCCAGATCCAGAAGGGGGACATGCCCTCAGGGTACGGTCCGCCGCCGTCCGTAGGATCGCCCGGCGATGGCCCACGAGAGCCCGCCCGGGCCGCCGCCCCCGACGCCGCCCGCGCGCGATCCCACCGCTCCCGCGCGGCTGCTCGATGCGGCCGGCGAGGTCGGGCTGCGCGTCGAGCGCGCCCAGCGCCGGCTCGACGACCTCGCCGCGACGCTGCAGCGCCTGGCCGAGCGGGCCGCCCGCGGCGGCGGGCGCTGACGGGCTACTCGCGCAGCGCCTGGTTGATGCGGTCGATCGTGCGGTTGATCTCGGAACTCGTCTGCGAGGTCTTCGTGGCCAGCGTCGCCTGCGCGCGCGTGACCTCGTCGAGCTCGCCGCCGACGGCCTCGCGGAACTGGCCGACCGCCTCGCCGTAACCGCGCATCTCGTCGATCAGCTCGGCGTGCAGCTCCTTGACCTCGCCCGGGGGCGTCACCGCCTCGAGCTCGCCCGCGGTCTTGTCGATCGCGGTCTCGAAGCCCCTGAGCGTCCGCCGGTCCTCGCCGGGGGTCGACGTCGTGGTGATCTGGCCCGAGAGCTGCTCGAAGGTCGAGGCGAAGCGGTTCTGCGCCTGGTTGACCTCGTCGACGTAGGCGTTCTTGGCGTCCGTGTCACCGGAGCCGCAGCCGGCCAGCGCGCCCGCCGCCAGGGTCACGGCGAGCGCCGCGCGCCCGGCCCGTCCGATCCTCATCCGAAGAACACCTCCGCCGTCTCGTACAGGCGCGGGTCGAGCAGCTTGTTGTTCTCGAGCGCCTCGAGGATGTCGACCGTGATCACCTCGGTGCCGCGCAGGGCGACCATCACGCCGCTCTCGCCGCGCGCGACCGCGTCCACCGCGGCCACGCCGTAGCGCGTCGCCAGCACGCGGTCGTAGGCGGTGGGGGTTCCGCCGCGCTGCACGTGTCCGAGGACGACCATCCGTGTCTCATACCCCGTGCGCCCCTCGATCTCCTTCTCGAGCCACGCCGCGATCCCGCCGAGGCGCACGTGGCCGAACTCGTCGACCTCCTCGTTCTTCAGCGTCAGGTCGCCGGCCTTCGGGTGGGCGCCCTCGCTGGCCACGACGATCGAGAACGAGCGGCCGCGCTCGTGGCGGGCGCGCAGGTGCGCGCAGACCTCGTCGAGGTCGAAGGGCTTCTCGGGAACGAGGATCGCGTCGGCGCCGCCCGCCATGCCGGCGTGCGCGGCGATCCAGCCGGCGTGGCGGCCCATGACCTCGACGACGAGGACGCGGTTGTGCGACTCGGCCGTCGTGTGCAGGCGGTCGATCGCGTCGGTCGCCACCTGCACGGCGGTGTCGAAGCCGAACGTGTAGTCGGTGCCGGCGATGTCGTTGTCGATCGTCTTCGGCACCCCGACGACGGGCACGCCGTCCGCGGCCAGGCGGCGCGCGACGCCGAGCGTGTCGTCGCCGCCGATCGGGATCAGCGCGTCGACGCCGTTGCGCTCCATCGAGGCGCGGACGAGCGCCGTGCCGTCGCCCTCGCCCTTGTAGGGGTTCGTGCGCGAGGTCCCGAGGATCGTCCCGCCGCGCGGCAGCAGCCCGGAGGTGCGCTCGATGTCGAGCTCGATCGCGTTGTCCTCGAGCACTCCGGCCCAGCCGTAGCGAAAGCCGGTGAACTCGTAGCCGTGGACCTTCACGCCCTTGCGGACGATTCCGCGGATCACCGCGTTGAGCCCGGGGCAGTCGCCGCCGCCGGTGAGGATGCCGATGCGCGTCATGCGCGGCATGCTCGCACGGCTGTCAACGGCCCCTGAACGGCCCCCTGGCAGGACGCGTCGTGGCTCGTCCATGACGCGACGGGAGCGGAGCGCCGCGCATGCCCCGGCCGCCCACATGGGCGGGCCGGGGCATCGCGGCGCGGGAGCGGTCTCCCACGGCCCTCGACGGCGGCGCCGGGGCGGTCCTGTAGCGTCAGCCCATGCACCACCGGGACCTCGGGGTGGCGATCGTCGGCGGTGGGTTC
>JALOLQ010000048.1 GCA_025455895.1 Solirubrobacteraceae bacterium | reverse complement strand
GCCGGCATCCGGGCCGACGCGAGCACCTTCGAGCACGTGGACCCCGCACAGGTCGGCAACCGCCGCGACGTGCTCGTCTCCGAGCTGGCCGGACGCGGCACGGTGATCGAGAAGGCGCACGAGGCCGGGATCGCGGTCGACGACGCGGCCGGCGCGCGGATCGTCGAGCGGGTCAAGCAGCTCGAGCACCTCGGCTACCAGTTCGAGGCGGCCGACGGCTCGTTCGAGCTGCTGCTGCGCCGCGAGGCCGGCGGGTACGAGCCGCTGTTCCAGCTCGAGAGCTGGCGCGTCATCGTCGAGCAGCGCGCCGAGGGGCGGGTCGAGACCGAGGCCACGATCAAGATCTGGATCGACGGCGAGCGCTACGTGCGCACGGCGGAGGGCAACGGCCCGGTGAACGCGCTCGACAGCGCGCTGCGCGCGGCGATCACCGAGATCCACCCGCACCTGGCGGACATCGAGCTCGTGAACTACAAGGTCCGCATCCTCGACGAGAGCCACGGCACCGGAGCGGTCACCCGCGTCCTGATCGACGCCTCCGACGGGCATGAGGTCTGGGGCACGATCGGCGTCGGCGAGAACGTGATCGCCGCCTCGTGGCAGGCGCTCGTCGACTCGCTCGAGGTTCCCGAGCAGGACGGCCGGCGCGAGCGCGCCGCGCAGGCCCGGCGCGAGGCGGCCGGCTCGGCGTGAGCGAGCCCGAGATCCCGCTCGCCCGGCCCGTCCTGGGGGCCGAGGAGGAGGCCGCGGTCGCCGCGGTCCTGCGCTCGGGCCAGCTCTCGCTCGGCCCGCGCGTCCCGGCCTTCGAGCAGGCGTTCGCCGCGCGCGTCGGCGCGCCGCACGCCAGCGCGGTCTCCAGCGGGACCGCCGGGCTGCACCTCGCGCTGCGCGCCGCCGGCGTCGCCGACGGCGACGAGGTCGTCACCTCGCCGTTCAGCTTCGTGGCGAGCGCGAACGCGTGCCTGTTCGAGCGCGCCCGCCCGGTCTTCGCGGACATCGACCCGGTCACGCTGAACCTCGACCCGCAGGCGGCGCGCGCCGCGGTGACCGAGCGCACGAGCGCGATCCTGCCGGTCCACATCTTCGGCTACCCGGCCGACCTGCCCGCGTTCGAGGCGCTCGGGCTGCCGATCGTCGAGGACGCCTGCGAGGCCCTGGGCGCCGTCCACGCCGACGGCACGCCGGTCGGCGGGCGCGGCCACCCGGCGGTGTTCGGCTTCTACGCCAACAAGCAGCTGACCACCGGCGAGGGCGGGATGGTCACGGTCGGCGACGCGGCGCTGAAGGCGCGGATGGACAGCGAGCGCAACCAGGGCCGCGCGCCGGACATGGGCTGGCTCGACCACGACCGGCTCGGGTTCAACTACCGCCTCAGCGACATCGCCTGCGCGATCGGGCTCGCCCAGCTCGACCGGCTCGACGGC
This sequence comes from Solirubrobacteraceae bacterium, assembly GCA_025455895.1. Classification (GTDB taxonomy): domain Bacteria; phylum Actinomycetota; class Thermoleophilia; order Solirubrobacterales; family Solirubrobacteraceae; genus F1-60-MAGs163. Next base: position 6,920 of record JALOLQ010000048.1, on the reverse strand, counting down.
ATGCTGGCCGGCCGCGCGCGCGCCGCCGCCGCCTACCGCGAGGCGCTGGACGGGATCGACGGGCTCGGCCTGCCGTGCGCGGACCACGGCGGTGACCGGCGCGGCTGGTTCGTCTTCGTCGTGCAGGTCCCGAAGGACGGACCGGGGCGCGACGAGGTCATCCGCGGGCTGCGCGAGCGCGGCGTGCAGAGCAAGCCCTACCTGCCCGCGATCCACCTCATGAGCTTCTACCGCGAGCGCTTCGGCCACCGCGAGGGCGAGTTCCCGGTCTGCGAGGACGTCGCCGCGCGCAGCGTCGCGCTGCCGTTCTTCCCCGAGCTCACCGAGGGCCAGGTCGCGCAGGTCGCGCAGGCGCTGCGGGCCGTGCTCGGGCGCTGAGACCTAGACTCGCGCCCCATGTCGCGCTTCGCCGAGCCGCAGGATCCGGACTTCGCCTCGATCAACCGCTCGCTGGACTTCGACCGGCGGCTGTGGCCGTACGACGTCGCCCAGTCGCGCGCCCACGCGCGGATGCTGGCGGCGCAGGGGATCATCACCGCTGAGGACCGCGACGCGCTGCTCGCCGGCCTCGACGCGGTCGAGGCGGAACTGCGCGCGGGGACGTTCCCGTTCCGCGAGGACGACGAGGACATCCACATGGCCGTCGAGCGGCGGCTCACCGAGCTCGCGGGGCCGGTCGGGGGCCGGCTCCACACCGCGCGCTCGCGCAACGACCAGGTCGCCACCGACATCGCGCTCTTCACGCGCGAGGCGGCCGAGGAGGCGGTCGAGCGCATCGAGGCGCTGATCGCCGCGCTGACCGACGCCGCCGAGGCGCACCTCGACTGGCCGCTGCCCGGCTACACGCACCTCCAGCGCGCCCAGCCGGTCTACCTCGGCCACCACCTGCTCGCGTACGTGTGGATGCTCGCGCGCGACCGCGAGCGCTTCCGGTTCGTCGCCGGCCAGGTGGCGAACCTCCCGCTCGGCGCCGGCGCGCTGGCGGGGGTGAACTTCGACACCGACCGCCGGATGGTCGCCGCGGAGCTCGGCTTCACGGGCGTCGCGCCGAACTCGCTCGACGCGGTCAGCAACCGCGACTTCGTGCTCGACTACCTGAGCGCCGCGGCCACGTGCGCGACCCACCTCTCGCGCCTGGGCGCCGAGCTCGTGCTGTGGTCGAGCGAGGAGTTCGGCTTCGTCGTGCTCGCCGACGCGTGGACGAGCGGCAGCTCGATCATGCCGCAGAAGAAGAACCCGGACGCCGCCGAGCTGCTGCGCGGCAAGGCGCCGCGGATCGCCGGCCATCTCGCCGCGCTCCACGGCGTGCTCCACGCGCTGCCGCTGACCTACAACAAGGACCTCCAGGAGGACAAGGAGCACCTGTTCGACGCGGTCGACACGCTGCGGCTGTGCCTGGCGGCATCCGCCGGGATGGTGCGCGGCGCCGAGTTCCGCCGCGAGCGGATGGCGGCCGCGGCCTCCGACGAGCTGATCGCCGCGACCGACCTCGCCGACCTGCTGGTCAAGCGCGGCGTGCCGTTCCGCGAGTGCCACGGCATCGTGGCGGGCCTCGTGCGCGACGCCGTCACGTCGGGGCGCCGCCTGTCCGAGTTCACGCCCGACGAGCTGCGCGCCCACTCCGAGCACCTCGACGCGGAGACCTACGACGTGCTCGCCCAGCGCTCGTGGCTCGAGTCGAAGGTCAGCGAGGGCGGGACGGCGCTGCCGCGGGTGCGCGAGCAGCTCGCGCTCGCTCGCGCGCTGCTCGACGGCTGATGAACCCCGGTCCGGGCCTCCCGGCGGAGTTCTACGCCCGCCCGGTCGTGGCCGTGGCGCGTGATCTCGTCGGCTGCGTCGTGCGCCACGGGACGACCGCGGGCCGGATCGTGGAGACCGAGGCCTACCACGACAGCGAGCCCGCCTGTCACGCGTTCGCCGGCCTCACGCCGCGCACCGCCACGCTGTTCGCCGGGCCCGGGACGGCCTACGTCTACCGCTCGTACGGGATCCACGCCCTGCTCAACGCGGTCTGCGAGGACGAGGCGACCGGAGCCGCCGTGCTGATCCGCGCGCTCGAGCCGCTCGAGGGCCTCGAGGCGATGCGCGCGCGTCGCGGGCGCGGCGAGGTGCGGGAGCTCTGCTCGGGGCCCGGGAAGCTCACGCAGGCGCTCGGCATCGGGCTCGAGCGCAACGCGACGAGCCTCGTCCGCGGGCCGGTGCGGATCGAGGCGCCGCCCGTCGGCGCTCCGGGGCTCGAGATCGTCGCCGGGACGCGGATCGGCATCACGCGGGCGGTCGAGCTGCCCTGGCGCTTCTGCGCGGCGGGCTCGCCGCACGTCTCGCGGCCGCGCCCGGCGCTCAGCCCGACGGCGCGCTGACCCCGCCGCCGTCGCTGCCGCCGCCCGGGGCGGGCTCGGGCGCGGGGGCCGGCGCGGGGGCGGGCGTCGGCGCCGGCTCCGGCGCGGGCTCGGGCGCGGGGGCCGGCGTGGCGTTCCCGCCGCCGCCGCCGCCTCCGCCGCCTGCCCCGCCGTCGCCGTCGCCGCCGCCGGCCGAGGGGGCGCGGTCGCCGTCCCCGCCGCCGCCGGTCGCGTCGTCCTGCGGCTCGCCGCCGGCGCTCTCGACGACGCCGTCCTCGATCGCCTCGGCGGGGTCGGTCGCCTCGGGCGCGGCCTCGCCGTCGCGCTTGGCCCGCCGCTCGGCGACGCGCTGCTTGAAGATCGCCTCGGACTGGAGCACGAAGTTCCGCCAGATCTGCGCGGGGAAGGTGCCGCCGGCGACGGGCTCGCCGCCGAACTCGGTCTTCATCGGCGTGTTCGTGTCCGGGTAGCCGACCCAGACGGCGATCGTGAGCTTGCGCGTGATCCCGACGAACCACGCATCGCCGAAGTTCTCCGTCGTCCCGGTCTTGCCCGCGGCGAAGCCGCCCCAGGCGGCCCGCTTGCCGGTGCCGCTCGAGACGACCGTCGCCATCTGCTGGAGCGTCAGGTCGGCCAGCTGCTGGGAGAGCACGCGCTTGCGCCGCACCTCGTTCTTGGCGACGAGCTCGTCGTCGGAGACGCGGCGCACCGACTGGATGCCGACCGGTCCGCCGTTCGGGGCGCCGAGCGTGCCCGACGTGCGCCGGCCGCCCGTGGCGAAGGTCTCGTAGGCGTGCGCCCAGTCGAGCACGGAGACCCCCTGCTTGAAGGCGCCGAGCGTCATCGCCGGGTTCGAGGACACGGGCGTGCGCACGCCCATGCGCTCGATGAAGCGGGCGATCCGCTTCGTGCCGGTGCTGATGCCGGCGGCCGCGTAGACCGCGTTGTCCGAGAAGGTCAGCGCCGAGCCCAGGTCGCGCGCGCCGGCGTAGGCGTCGTCGAAGTTGTTGACCTCGAACTTCTCCTGGCCGCCGGTGCCGGGGACGGTGAAGACGCGCTTGGCCGACGGCCAGACCGAGCCGATCCCGTAGCCCTTCCTCATCGCCTCGGCGAGGATGAACGGCTTGACCGTCGAGCCGGGCTGGCGCTGGCCCTGGGTGGCGAGGTTGAACGGGCGCTCGCGGTAGTTGCGTCCCCCGACCAGCGCGCGGACCTCGCCGGTGTCGTTGTCGATCGCCACGAGCGCGGCGGCCGGTCCGGCCGGGTTCGGCAGCGACGCGTCGATCGCCTTCTGCGCGGCCGCCTGCAGATCGAGGTCGAGCGTCGTCTCGACCTTCAGCCCGCCCTCGAAGGCGCGCCGCGCGCCGAACTGCTCGACGAGCTGCTGGCTGACCCAGGTCGTGAAGTACGGGGCCCGGGTGTCGACCGACGGCGGCGTGATCTTCCCGGGGAGCGCCTGGACGCGCGCGTCGTCGTACTCGGCCCGCGTGAGCTTGCCCTCCTGGAGCATCTTCGTCAGCACGAGGTTGCGCCGCTGGATCGCCGCCTCGGGGTGGGCGACCGGGTCGTAGGCGCTCGGGTTGGCCACGACGCCGGCGAGCAGCGCCGCGTCGGCGGCGGTCAGCAGCCGCGCGCAGGGGTTCGCGCGCGTCCCGCAGCCGGCGTAGTTCGGGTCCCCGGCGAAGTACACGCGGGCGGCGGACTCGATCCCGTACGCGCCGTTGCCGAAGTAGATCGAGTTGAGGTACTCCTTGAGGATCTTCTGCTTCGACCAGCGCCGCGTGAGGTGGTAGGCCAGCGCGGACTCGCGCAGCTTCTGGAACACGGTGCGCTCGTCCTGGGCCTCGAGCGCGTTCTTGACGAACTGCTGGGTGATCGTCGAGCCGCCCTGCCGGGCGCCGCCGCGGATGGTGCCCTGGTAGAAGGCGCGCCCGATCCCGCGCAGGTCGACGCCGTCGTTCTCGTAGAAGCGCCGGTCCTCGACCGAGATGATCGCGTTCTTCATGAACGGCGAGATGTCCTGGATCGGGACGATCACGCGGTTGCGGTCGCTCGTGAGGATCCCGAGCGGGCGGCCGAGGCGGTCGTAGAGCAGCGAGTTGCGTGCGCTCTGGAACTCCTTGGCGCTCTCGAGGTTCGGGAGGTCGGCGGCGAGCGCCATCATCATCCCGAAGGCGGTCGAGATGCCCGCGAGCACGGCCAGCGGCAGGGCCAGGAGCAGGAGCCGGCGCTTGCGCATCCGCGGCCGCGCCGGCGGCTCGCCGGACGCTCCGGCGGCGTCGGACCCGTCGAGCGGCGGCTCGGCGGTCGCGAGGGGGATGTCGGGCTGGTCGTCGTCGCTCATGGCGGCGCGCGCGGGCGCGGTGCGAACGGCGGATTCAGGCGTGCGGCAGACGCCTGCCGGGCGGGCGCGCTGACGGCCGGCGCACCCGAAGGCCGGACCAGACTCTAGCATTGGACCGGATGGCCTCCGCCGGTTCCGACCCCGCCGCCCAGGCGGCGTTCCTCGCTCGAAACGCCGCCGAAGCCCTGCCGGCCGGGGGCCTCGAGGACCGGCTGCGCGAGGCCCGCGACCAGGGGCGCCCGCTGCGCGTGAAGCTCGGGCTCGACCCCACCGCGCCGGACATCCACCTCGGGCACACCGTCGTGCTCCAGAAGCTGCGCGAGTTCCAGGATCTCGGGCACCGGGTGGTCCTGATCGTCGGCGACTACACCGCGCGGGTCGGCGACCCCAGCGGGCGCTCGGACACCCGCCCGGTGCTCTCCGCCGAGGAGATCGAGGCCAACGCGCACACCTACGAGCGCCAGGCGCACCGGGTCCTCGACGCCGATCCCGAGCGCTACGAGCTGCGGTTCAACGGCGAGTGGCTCGACATGCCGATGGAGCAGCTCTTCCGCCTGGCGCGGACGACGACCGTCGCGCAGCTGCTGGACCGCGAGGACTTCGCGCGGCGCTACGCGCAGGGAACGCCGATCTCGATCCTCGAGCTGCTCTACCCGCTGATGCAGGGCTACGACTCGGTCGCCGTGCGCGCCGACGTCGAGCTCGGCGGAACCGACCAGACGTTCAACCTGCTGCTCGGGCGCGACATCCAGCGCCACCACGGGCAGCCCGAGCAGTCCGTGCTCACGATGCCGATCCTGCCCGGCATCGACGGCGCCGAGAAGATGTCGAAGACCAAGGGCAACCAGATCGGCATCACCGAGGCGCCCGAGGAGATGTTCGGGAAGACGATGCGCCTGCCCGACGAGGCGATGGCGGTCTGGTTCGAGCTGCTCGCGATCCCCGCCCCGGCGCCGGACGTCGCCGCGCGCGACCGCAAGCGCGAGCTCGCGCGCGCGATCATCACCCGGTTCCACGGCGCCGAGGCGGCCGCCGCCGCCCAAGCGGGCTTCGATCGCGTGTTCGTCGCCCACGAGGTGCCCGAGGAGATCGAGGAGGCGCAGGTGGCCGCCCAGGACGGGACGGTCCACGTGCCCGCCGCGCTGGCCGAGGCGTTCGGGATCTCGCGCTCGGAGGGCCGGCGCCTCGTGGCCCAGGGGGGCGTGAAGGTCGGCGGCGAGGTGCTCGGCCCCGACGACCTCGACCTGGCCGCCGCGCGCCTGGACGGGGCCGTCGTCCAGCTCGGGCGCCGGCGCTTCCGGCGCCTGCGGGTCCCCGGCTGATGGGGGTCCACGGCGGCCTGCTGCGCCTCCAGACCGAGGGCCACGGCGAGGTCGTGGACCTCACCGAGGGCGTGCGGACGGTGGTCGAGCGCTCCGGCGTGCGCTCCGGGGTCGCCGCGGTGTTCGCCGTCGGCGCGACCGTGGCGGTGACGACGATCGAGTACGAGCCCGGGGCGGTCGCCGACCTGGGCGTCCTGCTCGAGCGCCTGATCCCCACCGCCGCCGACTACGAGCACAACGTCCGCAACCACGACACCAACGCGCACGCCCACCTGCGCGCCGCGCTGATCGGCCCGTCCGAGAGCATCCCGGTGCTCGACGGGCGCCTCGCGCTCGGGACCTGGCAGCAGATCGTGCTGCTGGACTTCGACGACCGCGCCCGCGAGCGCACCGTCTCCGTCCAGGTCCTCGACTGAGGTCCGGGGGGTCCGCCGGGACGCCCTGCTACAGTTCCCGCTCCGGTCGGTCGGCGTCGTGCAAGCGGCCTCATTGAGAGGCACCAACGACGGCGCTATACTGATCCGTCCGTTCCCCTCGGCTTCGCGTCGGCGGGGAGCGTCCTGAGAAGAAGGCATCACCTTCCCGGCAGGGCGCGGCGGTCTTTGAAAACTCAACAGCATGCGCACCTCGGTGCCGGCCTCGGCCGGAGACCGAAGTGTGCGTCCAGGTTCGAAGCGCCGAACGGCCGGCTTGCCGGTACGACGGCGCTCTGAGCAATACTCTGTCAAGACCGCGGGACCCCGGTGTATGGGGGCCCGCAAACAGGTCATGACGAACTCTCTCTCACCGGGCAGCGTCCTTCGGGCCGAGGTCCGGTGCACTTCACGGAGAGTTTGATCCTGGCTCAGGACGAACGCTGGCGGCGTGCCTAACACATGCAAGTGGAGCGACGAACCAGGCTTCGGCCTGGGGCAA
>JALOLQ010000370.1 GCA_025455895.1 Solirubrobacteraceae bacterium | reverse complement strand
TCCGCGGCGCCATGGCGGGGCGCGGTGACAAGGGCCTCGTGATTACCACCGGCACCTTCACCGCCGAGGCCAAGGCCGAGGCGACCCGTGACGGCGCGCCACCTATCGACCTGATCGATGGCGAGCGCCTGTGCGAGCTCCTGAAGGAGCATGAACTCGGAGTCAGGACAACGAGCAGAACCGTCGAGGAGGTCCACGTCGTACCCGAGTTCTTCGCTGACGTTGCCGGGTAGCCGCCGCCGGTCTCGGGATACAGCCGGGATACGGCCCGACGGCATCTCTTCCCGAGAACGGCGGAACCCCGCTGTCTATGCCGGGTTCCGGATGGGCCGGCCAGGACTCGAACCTGGATCGGACGGATTATGAGTCCGCGGCTCTGACCAATTGAGCTACCGGCCCGGTGCCCCGCGGGATCGTGGCAGAAGTCAGCCGGCCTGCTGGGCCTTGCGCACGGCGGCGCGCAGCTCCTCGACGGAGAAGGCGCCCTCGATCCGCTCGGCGACGCGGCCGTCGCGGCCGAGCACGAACAGCCACGGCTCGGTCGGGATCCGGTAGGCCGCGGGCTGGCGGCGCAGGCCCTGGTCGATGCGGTTCTCCTGGTAGATCTCGCTCGCGATGAAGGCGACGTCGTCGTCACCCTGCTCGGCGCGGACCTGCTCGAGGATGTCGACCACCGGGCCGCACACGCGGCTCTGGCAGAGCGCCGGGGTGGCGAAGAGGAGCGCGACCGGCTTCCTGCCGTAGACGTCGGCGAGGTCGGTGGAGATCAGGTCCTCGGCGGCGGGCGCGCGGGTGGTGAGCCGCTCGGCCTCGCCGGCGACGTCCTCGAGCGTCGGCGTGGAGACCTTCGGCGCGGCCTCCCCGACCGCGGGCGGCTGCCCCTCGGCCCCGGGCTCGGACACGACCGCGGTGAACGACGACGTCGCGACGTCGCGCCCGTCGAGGCGCGCGATCGCGCTGACGCGGTACTTGCCGGGCTTGCCGAACGGGACGTCGGCGACGTAGATGCTCTTCGCCGCGTCCGGATCGGCCTGCGTGCTGCGGCTCTGATACTGCGGCTTGACGGCGAGCGACTCGCTGCGCGCGAGGTACGGGCCGCGCACGCCGCCGCCGTCCTGGCGCGAGACGTAGACCGCCACGGGCGCCTGCGTCACCTGCTTGCGGGCGACGTCGAAGATCGCGAAGCCGTAGCGGTTGCGGCCGGGCGTGAAGACCGAGACCGCCGGCGCGAGCACGAGCGCGTCCTGGAGGCCCTCGCGGACCTCGCTGAGCCGCCGGCCCTCGGCCTGCGGGAAGTCCGCCGCGGCCGCCCGCTCGGTCGTCACCTTCGGCGTCGAGGGCATCGTCGCCTGCTCGCCGGACTCCCCGCAGCCGGCCAGGATCCCCGCCGCCAGGAGGGGCGAGAGGAGCGGGAGGAGGCGTCGCACGGGGCGGCAGTCTAGGCGCCGCCCGCCGCGCGCCGCGCCGGTAAGCCGGTGGCCGCGGGCGCTCGTGTGATGGGATACCGCGGCCGGACCCGGCGAACCACCCACGAGGAGACGGATCGAGAGATGGCGCAGCGCGCGGCGATCGTGACGGGAGCATCCAGCGGCATCGGCCTGGCGATCGCCGAGATGCTCGGTGAGGAGGGCTACGGCGTGACCGTCGCCGCCCGCCGGCCGGACAAGCTCGAGGCGGCGGCCGACGGGCTGCGCGCGAAGGGCCACGACGTCCAGCACATCGCCGGGAACCTCGGCGACGAGGAGACGATCGCCGGCGTCGTCAAGGCCCACGATGAGCGGTTCGGGCGCTGCGACGTGCTCGTCAACAACGCCGGGGTGGGCATGGGCGAGACGGTCGACGAACTCTCGACGAAGAAGATCGACATCCAGCTCGCCACGAACCTGCGCTCGATCTTCCTCTTCTACCGCGAGGCGATGGCGATGCTGCGCCGCGCCGGCGAGGAGCATCGCAACGCGCTCGTGGTGAACACCTCCTCGATCTCCGGGATCCGCGGGGAGGCGTGGCTGTCGGTCTACTCGGCGACGAAGCACGGGGTCGTCGGCTTCACCCAGGCGATGAACAAGGAGCTCGGCACCGCCGGGATCAAGAACACCGCGCTCTGCCCCGGCTTCGTCGACACGCCGATGACCGACTTCGTCAAGGAGCACGTACCCGCCGAGACGATGATCCAGCCGGCCGACATCGCCGGCGCCGTCCGCTACCTCCTGCACACGACCCCCGGCTGCGTGATCCCCGAGATCCGCTTCGAACAGCCGGGCGGCACCCTCAACCTCCCCTGAGAGGACCTTCCATGAAGCTCGGCGTACACATCGGCTACTGGGGCCTGGGCCTCACCAGCGAGGACCAGCTCGAGATCGTCCGCGAGGCCGAGCGCCTCGGCTACGACTCGGTCGCTGGCTCGCCGGCCAGACGACGACGATCCGCCTGGCCTCCGGCATCTTCCAGATGCCCGGCCGCTCCCCGGCGATGACCGCGATGACCGCGGCGACGATCGACCAGCTCTCGAACGGGCGGATGATCCTCGGGATCGGCTCCTCGGGCCCGCAGGTCTCCGAGGGCTGGCACGGCGTGCGCTTCGCCAAGCAGCTCGCGCGCACGGCAAGGCGCTGAAGCTCACGATCGGCCCGGTCCAGGAGCGCATCCCGATCCTCATCGCCGCGATCGGCCCGAAGAACACGCAGCTCGCCGGCGAGATCGCCGACGGCGTGATCCCGACGCTCTTCTCCCCCGAGCACGTCGCGGTGATGCGCGACGAGCTGGCGATCGGCGTCGCGCGCACCGAGGGCAAGACGCTCGACGACGTGGAGATCGCGCCGAGCGTGCAGGTGTACGTCGGCGACGACTGGGAGGAGGCGCGCAACCTCATGCGGCCGTTCCTGGCGCTCTACATCGGCGGCATGGGCTCGCGCAAGCAGAACTTCTACAACGCGCTCGTGCGCCGCTACGGGTTCGAGGAGGCCGCGCAGGAGATCCAGGACCTCTACCTCGACGGGGACAAGGACGGCGCGATGGCCGCGCTGCCGGACGACCTGATCGACGCCGTCTCGATCTGCGGGCCGAAGGAGCACGTGCGCGAGCGCCTGGCGGCCTACCGCGAGGCGGGCGTCGGCACGCTCGGCGTGACCCCGATGGCGTGGACCCGGGAGGACCGGATCGCCCAGCTGCGGCTCGTCGCCGAGCTGAACGCGGCCTAGGGACGGGCGGCCGGGGACCGTGCGCGCGCTGCTCGGCGCCTTCGGGGACCCCGGCCACGCGTTCCCGATGCTGGCCCTGGGCCGTGCGCTGCGCGCCCGCGGCCACGAGGTGACGCTCCAGACCGGCGCGCGCTGGCAGGCCGACGCCGAGCGTGAGGGGCTGCGCTTCAGCCCCGCACCGGAGTACCCGGTGTTCCCCACGCAGGAGCGGCCGCTGAAGCCCTACGAGGCGGTGGTGCGGGCCGTCGGCGACACGCTGCCGCTCGTGCGCGCAGTGCGACCGGACGTGATCGTCGGCGACGTGCTGACGCTCGCTCCGGGGCTCTGCGGGGAGCTCGAGGGCGTGCCCGTCGCGACGCTGATCCCGCACGTCGACCCAAGGCCCGCCCCGGGCTTCGCGCCGTATTCGCTGGGCGCGCGGCTGCCGCGCACCCGCGCCGGCCGGCTGCTGTGGCGCGGGCTCGACCCACTCGTCACCCGCGGGATCGAGCAGGGCCACCGCGAGCTGAACGCGGCCTAGGGACGGGCGG
>JALOLQ010000047.1 GCA_025455895.1 Solirubrobacteraceae bacterium | reverse complement strand
GCCTTGCTCACCGCGAGCGCGATGCCGAAGTCCGCGACGAGCGGCTGCCCGTCGGGGAGCAGGATGTTCTCCGGCTTGAGGTCGCGGTGGATCACGCCGCGGCGGTGCGCGAACCGCGCCGCGCGCAGGATCTGGATCGCGTAGCCGATCGCGTGCGAGGGGTCCATCGGAGCGTGCTCGGTGATGAGCTGCTTCAGCGAGCGCCCGTCGAGGTACTCCATCGCGATGTAGTAGGTGCCGTCCCACTCGCCGCGGTCGTACACGGCCACCACGTGCTGGTGCTGGAGCCCCGCGGCGGCCGACGCCTCGCGCCGGAAGCGCTCGACGAACTCCGGGTCCTCGGCGAAGCGCCGGTAGAGCACCTTCAGCGCCACGGGGCGTCCGAGCTGCAGGTCGGTGGCCAGGTAGACGTCGGCCATCCCGCCCGAGCCGAGGCGGCGCTCGACGGCGTAGCGCCCGTCGATCACGGTCTGGGGCTCGAGGCGCTCGCTCATCGCAGCAGGGACTCCATCACGGCCGCGGCGATCGGTGCGGCATCGGTGCCGCCGAAGCCGCCGACGGTGCGCTCGATCGTCACCGCGACCGCCACCCGCGGCGAGCTCGCCGGGGCGAAGGCGATGAACCACGGCTGGGTGATGTTCGCCTGCACGTCGCGCTCGGCGGTGCCGGACTTGCCGGCGACCTCGATGCCCTGGAGCGCGGCGGCGGTGCCCGTGCCCTCACCGACGACGCGGGTCATCATCTCGGTGACCTTCCGCGCGCTGGACGCGCTCATGACCTCCGAGAACTCGCTCGGCTGGTTGTCGACGGTGACGCGGCCGTCCGGGTCGATCGCGCGCGTCGCGAGATACGGCCGCATCAGCCGGCCGCGGTTGGCCACCGCGGAGGCGACCATCGCCATCTGCAGCGGCGTGACCTGGAGCTTGTCCTGGCCGATCGCCATGCGCCCGACGTCGACGCACGGGTTCGTGGCGCGCACGAAGCGCCCCTTGCAGAACGAGCCGCTCGGGCGCCGCTCGGACTCCGGCAGGTCGACCTGCACCGGCCGGTTGAACCCGAGCCGGTCCATGTAGCGCTGCATCGTCGGCGCGCCGACCTCCTCGCCGACCCGCGCCCACGCGGTGTTCACCGACTTCGTCAGCGCGAAGGTCAGGTCCACCGGGCCGTAGTCCACGTTGCCGACGTTGTTCAGCGGCACCCCGGAGATCTCGGCGCCGTTGCTCCCGTCCACCGTCGAGCCGGGCTCGAAGGTGCCGCTGTCGATCGCCGCGATCGCCGTGACGACCTTGAAGGTCGAGCCGGGCGGATAGCCGGCCTGGGTCGTGCGGTTGAAGAGCGGGCTGCCCGGCGCGGTGTTCAGGCGCGCGGTCGCCGACGCGCTGCGCAGGACGTTCGGGTCGTAGCCCGGCACCGAGGCCATGACCTTGATCCGGCCGGTGCGCGGGTCGAGCGCGGCGACCGCGCCGGTGCGGCCCGCGAGGCCGTCGAGCGCGACCTGCTGGGCCGCGGGGTCGAGCGCGGTGCGCAGGTCGTCGCCCTGCGGGCGCTCGCCCTGCAGGCGCCGCAGCGTCTGGCGCAGGCCCTCGCCGCGCCCGGTCAGCGGGCCGTTGTAGAAGCGCTCGAGCCCGGCCGTGCCCGGGTTCAGGTACGAGTAGCCGACGGCGTGGGCGAACAGCCCCTGCTGCGGGTAGCGCCGGGTGTAGGTCCCGTCCGAGCGGCGCACCGAGCGCGCGAGCGTCGTCCCGTCGGCGGCGCTGATCGCGCCGCGGTCGATCTTCTGCTGGGCGATCAGCGCGCGCTTGTTCTGCGGGTTGTCCTGGAGCTCGTCGCGCTCGAGCACCGTCCAGCGCGTGGTGAACACCACGAGCAGCGAGAAGAGCACGAGCACGACGCCGAAGACGCGGACGATCGGGCCGTTCACGCCCGCGCCTCGCGCCGCGCGCGGTCGGAGATCAGCAGCAGCAGCGCGACGATCACGAAGTTCGCCACGATCGACGAGCCGCCGTAGGAGACGAACGGGAGCGTCACGCCCGTGAGCGGGATGACCTTCGTCACGCCGCCGACGATCACGAACACCTGGAGCGCGACGACGGTCGTCAGCCCGGTGGCGAGCAGCTTCGAGAACGAGTCGCGGGCGAGCACGGCGATCCGGAAGCCCCGCTCGACCACGAGCACGTAGACGAGCAGCACGGCGCAGGCCCCGATCAGCCCGAGCTCGTTGACGATCACCGCGTAGATGAGGTCGGTCTGCGCGGCGGGCAGGAACGGCGTGTCGCCCAGGCGCACGAGCGCCTGGCCGAACCCCTGGCCCCAGAGGCCGCCGTCGGCCTGGGCGAACAGCGACTGCGCGAGCTGGTAGCTGCCGCCGATCCGGTCGTAGAGGTCCGGGTCGAACGGCGTCTGCCAGGCCTGGATGCGGTCCTGCACGTGGCCGACGGTGCTCGCGAAGAACCACGCTCCCGCGGCGAACAGCGTCAGCCCGGCGAGCGGGAAGACGAGCCGGTCGGTGGCGACGTAGAGCATCGCCAGGAAGCCCCCGAAGAACATGAGCGACGAACCGAGGTCGCGGATGAAGACGAGCATCACCATCGCCAGGCCCCAGACGACGAGCAGCGGCCCGAGGTGCTTCAGGCGCGGGACGGTGATCCCCGCGATCTTGCGGCTGACGAGCAGCGAGCGCGTGTCGCGCAGGTAGCTCGCCAGGAAGATGATGATCCCGATCTTCGCGAACTCGGCCGGCTGGAAGGCGACCGGCCCCACCTCGACGCCGAGGTAGGCCCCGTTGACCTGCGCGCCGATCCCCGGCACGCGCGGCAGCAGCAGGAGCAGCAGGCTGCCCGCGGCGATGAGGTAGCGGTAGCGCTCGAGCACGCGGTAGTCGCGCAGGACCACGAGCGTGGCCACGAACAGCAGCAGGCCGATGACGAACCACTGCGCCTGCTCGCGCGCGAGCGTGTCGTCGAGCCGGTAGATCATCACGAGCCCGACGCTCGCCAGCACCGCGACGAGCGGGAACAGGTACGGGTCGGCGTCCGGCAGCCGCCAGCGGATCACGAGGTGCGCGGCGAGGCAGAGCCCGAGGAAGATCGCGCCGTAGGTGAGCGACGCGTCCGCGACGAGCTCGCGCTCCTGCACGAAGACGGCGGCGAACCCGGCCGTGATGAGCAGGGTCGCGGGGACGAGGGCGAGCAGCTCGCGGTTGCGGGCGCTCACTGCGTGAGCCTCCCGAGCTCGAGCTGGCGCACGAGGTCGTCCGCGTCCTCGCGCGAGCGCAGCTCGTGCTCGGTGACGGTGATCCGCTGGCGCGGCGTGAGCTGGGCGGTGCTCACCCCGGAGGCGTAGACCTCCTCGTAGAGGTCCACGTTCCCGGGCAGCTCCCACGGGACCCCGCGGTAGAGGGTGACGAAACCGTCGTCGCCCACGCCGACGAAGTAGACGGCGCGCGAGGCGATGAAGAGCGACGCGAGCACCATCAGCGTGACGACGAGCGCGACGATCGCCCCGGCGGGGATCCGCCGGCGCCGGCGCGGCGGCGGATCGGCGCTGCGCGGCGGGAGCGGCGCGCGGGCGGCCGCCGGGGCCTCCGGCTCCGGCGCGGGCTCCGGCGGCGGGGCCTGCGCCATCGCGCGCTGCACGTCCTCGACGCGCAGCGCGGCGGCGCCGACCCTGGTGGCCTCGTCCGGTGCATCGCCGCCCGCGCCCTCGAGGTCCTCGAGCCGCAGCAGGACGACGGTGATGTTGTCGCGCCCGCCCGCGGCGTTCGCCGCGTCGACGAGGTCGCGGGCGGCCTGCCGCAGGTCGGGCGCGGCGCCGAGCAGCTCGTTGATGCGCGCCTCGGGGAGCATCGAGGTCAGGCCGTCGCTGCACAGCAGCAGGACGTCCCCGTCGCGGCCGGCGAGCGTGTGCGCGTCGGGGACGACGTGCGCCTCGGGGCCGAGCGCCCGGGTGATGATCGAGCGCTGCGGGTGCTCCTCGGCCTCCTCCGGGCTGAGCCGCCCCTGGCGGACGAGCTCCTCGACGAGCGAGTGGTCGGTGGTCAGCCGCTCGAGCACGCCGTCGCGGCGGCGGTAGGCCCGGCTGTCGCCGACGTGGGCGATCGTCAGCTCGTGAGGGCCGACGTGCGCGACGGTGAGGGTCGTCCCCATGCCGGCACGCTCGTCGTCGGCGACCGACAGCTCGTGGATGCGCAGATTCGCCGTGCGCACGACCTCGGCCAGGCGCTCCTCCACCCCGCCGGGCCCGGCCGGGAGCCCGGCCGCGAGCGTCTCCACGGCGGTGCGCGAGGCGACCTCGCCGGCCTGCGCGCCGCCCATCCCGTCCGCGACGGCGAACAGCGGCGCGCGGGCGAGGAACGCGTCCTCGTTCGCCCGGCGCTGGCGGCCCGTGTCGGTGCGCTCGGCGTGCTCGGCGACGCGCAGCATCAGCCGGTCACGTAGGTGAACTCGCTGTCGCCGATCCGCACGCGATCGCCCTGGTGCAGCGGCTGCGGGCCGGTGACCGGTTCCTCGTTGAGGAACGTCCCGTTCGTCGAGCCGAGGTCCTCGAGCACGACGAGGCCGCCGCGGCGGCTGAGCTGCGCGTGGCGGCCCGACGCGTAGGGATCCTCGAGCCGGATCTCGGCCTGGTCGCCGCGACCCAGCACCGCGCCCTCGCCGATCACGTACTCCATCCCCGGCGTGTGCCCCGGCGCGCGCTCGACGATCAGCCGCGGGTCCGCCGCGGCCTGGCCGGCGAGGCCCGCCGCGGCGTGCAGCCCGGTCGCCCCCGGCGGCGGCGCGCCGGCGGCGAGCCCGGCGGCCCGCTCGGCGTCCGGCCGGCGCAGGTCGCGCAGCGCGCTGCGCGCCACCCAGACGATGAACAGGTAGAGCACGACGAGGAAGGCGATCTGCAGCGCGACGGCGGTCGGCTCGAGCATCAGCCCGCCTCGAACCGCGCGGAGACGGTGCCGATGTCGAGCCGGTCGCCCGGCTGGAGCGGCGCGGGGGCGCCGCCGGCGATCCGCGCGCCGTTGACGTGCACGCCGTTCGTCGACCCGAGGTCCTCCACGGTCCACGTCCCGTCCGCGGCGAGCGCGATCCGGGCGTGGCGCCGCGAGACGTTGGAGTCGGCGAGCACGACGTCGCACTCGCGGCTGCGGCCGACGACCGCCCCGGCGGGCCCGACCGCGAAGCGCTTGCCCTCGGCGGCGAGGATCGCGCGGCGGCGCGGGGGCGCCGGTGCGGGCGCGGCGCGGGGACGCTCGGCCGGCGGCGGGGGCGCGGGCGGCGCCTCCCGCGGCTCCGGGGGCGCCGGAGCCGCACGGGTCTCGATCCCGAACTCGCCCAGCCCGAGGCGCTCGTCGGTGGCGAAGCCGATCACGGGCGTCGCGGCGAGGGCGAGGCGTTCGGCACGCGCGTGCTCGAGCAGGTAGCCGGCGAGCTCCTCGGCGACCTGGGGCTCGATGCCCGCGTAGCGCTCACGGTCCTGCGGGGACAGGTGCACGACGTACTCATGGGGCGCGTAGGTGCGCGAGAGCGACACCGTGCGGTGTTCGTCCATCTCGCGCGCGAGGCGGCGGGCCAGCTCCTCGGGACGCACCTCCGTGCGGAAGACGCGGCCGAACGTGCCCTCCACCAGGCCGGCGAGCTTGTGCTCCAGGTTCCTGAGGACGCTCATGGTCTCGCGCCCGGCGTCGGGGATTCCGGGCCGGGAACGGCCGTCCATGCTACGCGCCGCCGGAGCGCCACGGGCCGGGCGCGGCTCAGCCGCGGCGCCTCACGGCGGCCGCGATCAGGGCCAGCGCCGCGCCGGCGAGCGCCCCCGCGACGAGGCCGGTCGGCGCCGCGGCCGCCGTCAACCCGGTGACGGACGCCGCCACGGCACCCGTCGCCGCCGCCAGGCCGGCCGCCCAGGCGCCCGCGGCGAGCAGGTCCGCGCCGGCGCGGACGCCGTGGACGAGCAGCGGCAGGCCCCACG
The DNA here is from genome assembly GCA_025455895.1 of Solirubrobacteraceae bacterium. GTDB lineage: Bacteria > Actinomycetota > Thermoleophilia > Solirubrobacterales > Solirubrobacteraceae > F1-60-MAGs163. The sequence continues at coordinate 5,334 of JALOLQ010000047.1, read as the reverse complement.
CCGCGAGACCCCAGACGAGCGCGAGCGCCGGGGCGCCGGAGGACAGCAGCGGGAGGACGACGTCCGCCCAGGCGGTGTCGACCGAGCCCTCCCAGGCCGCACGGGGAGCGCGCGGCGCCGGCGCGCCCAGCAGCAGCGCGCGGTCGGCGAGCGGCTCGGCGAGCAGCACCCACCAGAGCCCGAGCGCCCCGAGCGCCCCGCGCCGCCAGGCGCCGTGGGGCTGCCCCGCGAGGGCCGGCCAGGCCGTCGCCAGGCCCGGCACGGCGAGCAGCGGGGCGAGCGCCGGCAGCGGCCAGAGCACCCCGGCGCGGGGGAGCAGCAGCGGCACCGGGGCGGCCGCGAGGACGAGCAGCAGGGCGACGCCGCCCAGGTCGTGCACGGCGAGCCACGCGCCCAGGCCGGCCACCGCGACCGGCCAGCCGAGCCGCGGCGCGAGCAGCGTGAGGCCGGCGAGCGCCGCCGCCGCGATGAGCGCCGCGCCGGGTTCGGGCGCCGCGCCGGCGGGCAGCAGCGCCGTGGCGAGCGCGGTCAGCGCGCCGGTGAGCGCGGCGGCGGCGAGACGGCCGGGAACCGCCGAGGGGGGCGCGACCGGGGCCGCCGGCAGCGTGCCCGCGTCCTCGAGCACGGACGGCGCGACCGGGCCGACGGTGCGGTCGGCGACGTCGAGCACGGCATCGAGCGCGTCGCGCAGGTCGGCGGGGGTCCCGCGCGCCTCGGGGTCGGGGAGGACCGCGCGATCGATCGCCGCGCAGACCGCGCGCGGCAGGTCGCGCCGCATCCGCGCCAGCGGCGGCAGACGGGTCCCGACGCGGCGGGCGGTCGCCGCCGCGCCGGGCGCGCGGACGGGGTTCACGCCGCTGAGCGCCTCGTAGAGGACGAGGGCCAGCGCGTAGAGGTCGGCGGCGCCACCGGCCGGGCGGCCCTCGGCCTGCTCGGGCGCCATGTAGGCGAGCGTGCCGACGACGTCGCCGGTCCGCGTGAGCCCGCCGTCGCCGGCCAGCGCCGCGACCCCGAAGTCGGTGAGCTTCGCGATCCCCGCCTCGCCGTGCGGCGCGTCCGGGACGATGACGTTCGCCGGCTTCACGTCGCGGTGCACGACCCCGCGGCCGTGCGCGTGCTCGAGCGCGTCGCAGAGCGCCGCGCCGATCCGCAGCACGTCGCGGTCGGAGAGCGCCCCCGCCTCGATCAGCTCGGCGAGCGTGTGCCCGCGCACGAGCTCGGAGACGAGGTACACGGCCTCCGCGTCGCGTCCGGCCTCGTGCAGCGCGACGATCCCCGGATGCGCCAGACGCGCCGCGGCGAGCGCCTCGCGCTCGGCGCGCGCGGCGATCTGCGCGTCGTGCAGCGCGATCCGCTTGACCGCCACGGCGCGGTCCAGCCGCTCGTCGTGGGCGAGCCAGACGACGCCGAACGCCCCGGCTCCCAGGCGTCGCACGAGCCGGTAGCGACCGAGCACGACCGGCCCGGCGCCGTGGCCCGGGACGGTGGTGGCGAGCGTCGGGTCGGCGGTCTGCACCACCTCCCCGCTTCGCCCCCGCGACCCTGCGTCCTGCCGCGCCGGGCAGGACAACCGCCGCTGACGGCAAACTTGCAGGATGGCGGTGCACCGCGCCGGACGGTCATACTGCGCGGCTGAGCCCCACTGCGGGTGAGCCTGACCATGTCCTTCTTCGACGACGACGACGAGCCGACGCGCGTGACCCGCGCGCCGCGGCGTCCCGCCCAGCCGCGCCGGCCGTCCGGCCCGGCGGCCACGCAGACCGCCGGCGGCGGCCCGCCGCCGGACCGCCAGACGGCGCGCACCCGCCAGGCGATCGCGCTCGGCGTCGGGCTGCTCGTGCTGCTGCTGCTCGTGCTCGGCGTGCGCGGTTGCGTCAACAGCCGCCAGGAGCGCGCGCTGAAGGACTACGTGCGCGACGCGAGCTCGATCGTCGAGGACTCCAACAGCCAGGTGACGAAGCCGTTCTTCGAGCTGCTCAGCGGCGGGAACGCCAGCGGGCGCGACCTCCAGGTGCAGGTCAACCAGGTCCGCCTCACCGCCGACGAGGACGCCAAGCGGGCCAAGGAGCTCGATGTCCCCGGCGACATGGGCTCGGCCCAGCAGAACCTCGAGCTGGTCCTGAACCTGCGCGCCGAGGCGCTCACCGAGATCGCCGAGAAGCTGCCTGCGGCGCAGGGCCGCGGCCAGCAGGCCGAGACCGCGACGAACGAGATCGCCGGCGAGATGCAGAAGTTCCTCGCCTCCGACGTCGTCTACTCGCAGCGCGCGGCGCCGCTGATGCTCCAGGCGCTCGACGAGAGCGGGGTCGACGGCCAGACGATCCCGGCCAGCGTCTCGCTGCCCGGCTACACGTGGCTCGCGCCCGACACGGTCGCCAAGGCGATCGGCGGGACGGCCGGGACCGGCACGGGCGGCGGCGGCGCGAGCGGCACCTGCGCGGCACCTGCCCGGAGGGCACGGCCTGCGGGCACGGCCTCGTCTCCACCTCGATCAACGGGACGGACCTGCAGCCCGACGGTGCGTCGAACCGCGTGACCGGCAAGGCGCCGGTGCCGGTGGTCGTGAAGTTCGCCAACCAGGGCGACAACGCGCAGCAGAACGTCGTCGTGGACGTGCGCCTCACCGCGCCGGGCCAACAGCCCGTGACGGCGAAGAAGACGGTCAACCGCACGCAGCCCGGCGAGGAGACGTCGGTCACGATCCCGCTCCCGAAGGTGCCGCCCGCGACGAGCGTCGGCACGCTGCTGGTGAAGATCCAGCCGGTCGGCGGCGAGAAGAACACCGACAACAACGAGGCGACCTACACGGTCATCTTCGCCGGCTGACCGAGGCCCGGCGTGCGGGTTCTCTAGGCTGGCCCGGTCGTGGACCTCAGCAGCACCGGGGGCATCGTCGCGCTCGCCGCCGCCGCCGCGGCGCTGCTGGCGCTCGCGCTCGCCGCCGTCCTCTGGCGGCGCGTCTCGCGCCTGCGCGCCGACCAGCGCGCGGTGCTCGGCGACGGCGAGCAGGACCTCGTCGCGCACGCCGCGGACCTCCAGCGCCAGTTCGAGGCGCTGCACGGCTGGGTGATCGACGTCGCCACGCGCCAGGACGGCCGGCTGGAGACGGCCGAGCGCCGGCTCGACGCGGCGCTGGCCCACCGCGCCGTCGTCCGCTACGACGCCTACAACGAGATGTCCGGCCGCCAGTCCACCTCGATCGCGCTGCTCGACGCGCACCGGTCGGGGATCGTCGTCTCGTCGATCCACCACCGCGACCAGGCGCGCCTCTACGTCAAGCAGGTCCGCGAGGGCGAGGGCGCCGTGCCGCTGTCCCCCGAGGAGCAGGAGGCCGTGCGCGCCGCGCTGGCCGGCGAGGTCCCGGACGAGCGCGAGCCGGCCGCATGATGCGCGTCGCCTACCTCGGTCCGGCGGGCACGTTCAGCGAGCAGGCGCTGCGCGACGGCTCCGAGCGGTTCGCCGGGGCCGGTGCCGAGCCGCTGCCGTGCCCGACGGTCCATGCCACGGTGATGGCCGTCGCCGAGGGGGCGGCCGAGCGCGCCGTGGTCCCGGTCGAGAACCTGCTCGAGGGTCAGGTCAGCGAGACGATCGACGCGCTCGTCCACGACGCGCCCGGCGTGCGCGTCATCGGCGAGAGCGTGGTGCCCGTGCGCTACGTGCTCGCGGCCCGGCCGGGGACGACCCTGCCGGACGTGCGCGTCGTGCTCTCGCACCCGCAGCCGCTCGGACAGTGCGCCGCATGGCTGCGCGAGCACGTGCCGCTCGCCGAGGTCCGCCCGGCCTCGTCGACCGCGGACGCGGTGCGCGACGTGGCCGGCCCGGACGGCGACCCCGCCCGGGCGGCGCTCGGCACGGCGCTCGCCGCCGACCTCTACGGCGCGGTGGTCCTCGCCGACGGCGTCGGCGCCGAGCAGGAGAACGCGACCCGGTTCTTCTGGCTCGCGCCCGAGGGGACCGCGCCGCCCCCGTCGGCGCCGGCCTGGAAGAGCACGGTCGTCTTCTCGGGCGACGGCGACGGCGAGCCCGGCTGGCTCGTGCGCTGTCTGGCGGCGTTCGCCGAGCGCGGCGTGAACCTCACCCGGATCGAGTCGCGGCCGGCGAAGCTGCGGCTCGGCCACTACCTCTTCCTGCTCGATCTCGAGGGCCGCGCCGACGTCCCCGGGCCGGCCGCCGAGGCGACCGCCGCGCTCGCCGGGCTGAGCGCCGAGGTGCGCGTGCTCGGGACCTACCCGCGCGCCGGCGCGTAGCGCGCGCCGGGGCGCCCGGTCCCCGCCGCCGTCGCCGCGCCGCTCTATGCTTCGGCGCGAGCGCGATGGGCACGGGCCGCACCCCACTCCCTCCTGCCGAGTCCGCGCCGGTTCCCGAGCACCGGCGGCGCGGACGTGATGCCGGCCGGGTGCTCGTGCTGAACGCGACCTACGAGCCGGTGAACGTCTGCACGGTGCGCCGCGCCGCGGTCCTGCTGCTCAAGGAGAAGGCCGAGCTCGTCGAGCGCGCCGCCTGGGAGCTGCGCTCCGAGCACTCGCAGCTCCCGCGCCCGGTCGTGATCCGGCTCGTGAGCTACGTGAACGTCCCGCGCGACGCGCAGCGCCGCAAGATCACGCGGCGCGCCGTGTTCGCGCGCGACGGCTGGTCGTGCCAGTACTGCGGGAGCCGCTCGAGCCTCACCGTCGACCACGTGATCCCGCGGTCGAAGGGCGGCGGTTCCACCTGGGACAACATCGTCGCGTCGTGCGCCCCGTGCAACCGCCGCAAGGGCGACCGACTCCCCGCCCAGGCGAACATGCACCCGCGCAAGGCCCCGCGACCCCCGCACGCCCACGTCTTCATCGCCGTCGCCACGCCGCGGATCCCGGCCGCCTGGAAGCCCTGGCTTCCAGCCGAGGCCGCCTGAGCCTGTCTTTGGGTTCTCGTCGCCGGTGGGCGCGGTCGCTCGTGGTCTGGCGGGCAGCGGCCCGCCGTCGAAGCCGCGCCGCCGATCGACGTTCGCCACGTCCGTGGGCGCTCCGCGCGTCGGCGCTCGCCGCGGCCCGGGAACCATCAAGCCGGCCTCAGCCGGCTCAGGAGTGCCGGCGGGATGACCCCCGGAGGGGCCACGGGCGCGGCACCCGGCTGAACCGCCGCCTCCCTGCGGTGTCGCCCTCGGTGACACCCGCCGCACGGCTGCCGGTCATCGCTCGCGGCCACGCGACCGAGGTGGCGGGCCCCGTCAGCGACGACCGGAGCGACCCACCGGACGGCGACGCGGAGGTCCCGCGCCGGGAGCGCCACGGCGAGCGACGGTGGGCGGGACGGCTCTGGAGGGGGAGCGGTCAGCCGTCCCCCGGAAGAGCC
>JALOLQ010000046.1 GCA_025455895.1 Solirubrobacteraceae bacterium | reverse complement strand
CGTGGCGGGCCCGGCGGTGGATCCCGGCGCAGCGGGAGCTCGCGCAGCGGGCCGGCCGCGCCGCGGACTACGATGGCGGGGTGAACGCTCCCGTCGTCGTCATCCTGGCCGCCGGTCAGGGGACACGCATGCGGTCGCGCACGCCGAAGGTCCTCCACGACCTCTGCGGGCGCCCGATGATCGCCTGGCCCGTCGCCGCCGCCCGCGAGGCGGGGGCGAGCCGCGTCATCGTCGTCGATGCGCCCGCGCGGGTGCTCGACGGGCAGCTCGACGACGATGTCGAGATCGCCGTCCAGCCCGAGCCGAACGGCACCGGCGGTGCGGTCGCCGCGGCCGCCGAGCTGCTCGAGCCGGGCAAGCCGGTCGTCGTGCTCAGCGGCGACGTCCCGCTGCTCGGGGCCGACGCGATCCGCGAGCTCGTCGGCGCGCACTCCTACCATCGCGCCGCCGCGACCGTCGCCACCACGATCCTCGAGGATCCGGCCGGCTACGGGCGCGTCCTGCGCGACGGCGGCGGCGGGTTCGAGCGGATCGTCGAGACCAAGGCGGCGGGGGACGCGACGCCGGAGGATCTCGCCGTGCGCGAGGTCAACGCCGGCGTCTACGTGTTCGACGGCGGCGCGCTGCTCGGCGCCCTCCCGCGCCTGCGTCCGGACAACGCCCAGGGCGAGCTCTACCTGCCCGACGTGCTGACGCTGCTGCGCGAGGACGGGGGCACCGTGGCCGTCCACGAGGTCCGCGACCGCGCCGTCGTGCTCGGCGTCAACGACCGCGTCCAGCTCGCCGAGGCGCGCGACCTCGCACGCCGGCGGATCATCGCCGCCCACCAGCGTGCGGGCGTCGACGTGCTCGATCCTGCCTCGACGCACATCGATCTCGGCGTCGAGCTCGGACAGGACACCGTCGTCGAGCCGTTCACGATCCTGCGCGGCGCCACGCGCGCCGGGGAGGGCTGCCGCCTCGGTCCGTCGAGCACGCTGATCGACGTCGTCCTCGGCGACGAGGCGGTCGTGCGTCACACCTACGCCATCGAAGCCGAGATCGGCGACCAGGTGAGCGTCGGGCCGTTCGCCTACCTGCGGCCCGGCACCGTGCTGCGCCCGGGGGCGAAGATCGGCACCTTCGTCGAGGTCAAGAACTCCGACGTCGGCGAGGGCGCCAAGGTCCCGCACCTCTCCTACCTCGGCGATGCGGACGTCGGCGCCGCCGCGAACCTCGGCGCCGGCACGATCACCGCCAACTACGACGGCACCCACAAGCACCGCACGACGATCGGCGCCGGCGTCAAGGGCGGCGTCGACGTCGCGCTGGTGGCGCCGGTCGCGCTGGGCGACCGCGCCTGGACCGCGGCCGGCAGCGTCATCACCGAGGACGTCCCGCCCGGCGCGCTCGGCGTCGCGCGCGAACGTCAGGTCAACGTCGAGGGCTACGACGCGCGCCGGCGGCCCGAAGCGGACCCGCGATGACGACCGGCACCGGACCTAGACTGCCGGGCGCCGACTGGCCGACCCCCGCGCCGCGCATGTCCACGAGCCTCCCGATCGACTACGACAAGCGGCTGATGCTGTTCTCCGGCCGCGCGAACCCGGAGCTGGCCGCGCGGATCGCCGGGCGCCTCGGCGTGGACCTCGGGCCGGTCACGCTCAAGACGTTCTCCAACGGCGAGGTCTACTGCCGCTTCGACGAGTCGATCCGCGGCGCGGACGTGTTCATCGTCCAGCCGACCTGCGGGAACCCCAACACGGGCGTCACCGCCAACGACGCGCTGATGGAGTTGCTCGTGATGATCGACGCGGCGGTCGGCGCCTCCGCGCACCGCGTGATCGCGGTCACGCCGTGGTACGGGTACTCGCGCCAGGACAAGAAGTCCGCCCCGCGCGAGCCGATCAGCGCCCGCCTCGTCGCGCGGATGCTCGAGTCCGCGGGGGCCGACCGCGTCCTGACGATGGACCTCCACGCCGGCCAGGTCCAGGGGTTCTTCCAGATCCCCGTGGACCACATGACCGCGCTCTTCATGCTCACGCAGTACTTCGACGACCTCGGGCTGCAGGACCTCGTCGTCGTCGCGCCGGACGCCGGCCGCGTGAAGCTCAACAAGAAGTTCGCCTCGAAGATCGGCGCCGAACTCGCGATCCTCGACAAGGAGCGCCCGGCCCAGCAGGTCGCCGAGATCGGCTACGTGATCGGCGACGTGAAGGGCAAGACCGCGGTGATCGTCGACGACATGATCGACACCGCCGGCACGCTCAAGGCCGCCGGCCAGACCGTCCTCGACGCCGGCGCCAGCCGCGTCTACGCCGCCGCGACACACCCCGTGCTCAGCGGCCCCGCCTACGAGAACCTCGCCGCCTCCGGCTTCGAGCAGATCGTCGTCACCGACACGATCCCGCTGCGCGCCGGCGCCCCCGACAACCTCCGGGTCCTGTCCTGCGCCGAGCTGCTCACCGACTCGATCCGCCGGATCTTCACCGACGACTCGGTGAGCGAGGTGTTCGGCGGGGAGAATCAGCTGTTCTGACGGGAGGTCCGCGCCCGCGGCGGGCGCCGCCGCGTGACGGCCCATGAGCGGCGCGGATGCGGCACCGGCGTCTTGCCCGATAGCGGTGCTATCGGGCTGCACCGCCGTCACCGCCCCGCTTGCTCCTGAACCGCCCCGCGACGACGCCCGCTCGCGGGCACGAACCTCCCGCCAGAAGGTGGGAGGTTGGGCGAGCGGACGAGCGCTTCAGGCCGAGGGTGGATGCGTGTACGGCCCCCTGGCAGGACACGTCATGGCTTGTCCATGACGTGATGGGAGCGGGCGTCGCACGTGCCCGGCCGCCCCCGAAGGCGGCCGGGCACTGCGGCGCGGAAGCGTTCACCCCCCGATCACGAACCCCCGCTCGACCAGCACGCCGATCGCGTCCTCGAACGCGGGGAAGTCGCGGGCGAGAAGGTGGTCGAGGGGGCGGCCGGAGGGGCCGGTGGTGCGGACCCAGCGGCGCAGGACGCCGGGGGCGAGGCGGGCGTCGGCCTCGGCGGTGAGGTCGAGCAGGATCGGGAGTTCGGGGCGGTGGTCGAGCTCGCCGGTGATGACGGTGATCGGGTCGACGTCGAGCACGCGGCAGAGCTCGTCGTCGCTCAGCCCGAGCCGCTCCATCAGGCGGACGGCCGGGGAGTCCACGGCCGGCTCAGCCGGTGGGGGGCTCGAGGCGCTTGGCCGGCTCGGGGCGCTGCTCGCCGGGCCAGTGGCCGGTCACGTGCCGGAAGGCCTTCGCCCCGGCGCGGTCGACGATCGCCGCGGTCGCGGCGAACACCGAGGCGCGCGCCACGGCGGAGCCGAGAACCTGCCCCATCGTCGCCTCCTCGGTCAGCGCCTTCGGGGGCTTCGTGCCCTGGGTCCTCTCCCAGCCGTCGTTGAACGCCTTCCCGGCGACGCGGGCCGCGACGAGGCCGAGGACGATGCCGAACGGCTTGTAGAGGAGCTTCGCGAGCACGGCCGACAGCCTACCCGCCGCCCGTCCGACCGGCTCGCGCGGCCGGTCCGGCATCTACCCTGGGACCGGTGACGCTGCGCACCGCGCTCGCCATCTCCTTCGGCATCGCCGGGTTCCTCGTCGTCTCCTTCCTCGTCGCCCGGTGGCTCACGGCGGAGAACCGGGAGCGCGACGCGATCGTGGACGTCCTGCGCGCGCAGGCGGCCGGCGACGCCCCGGCGATGGTCGCCGCGATCGACGGCTGCGCGGACGACGCGGCGTGCCGCGCCGCCGTGCAGGCGCGCGCCCGGGCGCTCGCGCGGCCCGGGACGGTGAAGATCCTCGACTACCGCTCGGGCACGAGCTACACGCTCGGCTCGGCCGAGGGCGTGACGCGCGTCGCGTGGAACACGTCGTCCGACGACCGGCCCGTCGTCCAGTGCGTCGACGTCCGCCGCAGCGGGCTGCCGTTCCTCGGCGGGACGATCAGCGTCGAGGCCGTCGGCCCGCGCATCCCGGGGGAGGCCTCGTGCCCCGCGTGATCCGCCGGCGCACCGCCGTCCTGCCGCTCGCCCTGCTCGCGCTGCTGCCCGCCGGCGCGCGCGCCCAGGCTCCCGCGCCCGTGCCCGGCACGCCCGCCCCCGGGACCACGGCGCCGGCGCCCGGCGGCGCGGTCCCGAGCGCGCGCACGCTCTACGCGGACGGGCCGTCGGGCCGCTTCCTCATGGACGGGACGTGGCTCTACCGCGCGGATCCCTCGCGCAACGGGGACCGTCTCGGCTGGCAGCGCGACCCCGCGACGGCGGGCTGGACGGCGACGACCGTCCCGAACGCCTGGAACGCCACCGACGAGAGCGCCGCCTCGTTCGCGGGCGCGGTCGGCTGGTACCGGCGCGACTTCCGGCTGCCGACCGCCGCGAAGGCCCCGATGTGGGTGATCCGCTTCGAGTCGGTCAACTACCGCGCGCGCATCTGGCTCAACGGCCGTCCGATCGGCACGCATTCGGGCGCCTACCTGCCGTTCGAGCTGCGCCTGCCTCGCTCGTATCTCAAGCGCTCCGGGGTGAACCGCCTCGTCGTGCGCGTCGACAGCCGGCGCAACGGCAGCGACTTCCCGCCGGCGAAGTTCGACGCGCGCGGCCGGCCGCTCGGCGGCTGGTGGAACTACGGCGGGATCCTGCGCGAGGTCTACCTGCGGCGGATCGACGACATCGACCTGACGACCGTGGACGTGCGCCCGGACCTGCCGTGCGCGGCCTGCGCGGCCACGGTCACCTGGGAGGTCGTGGCGCGCAACGCCGGGGAGGTCTCGCGCACGATCTCGGTGACCGGCCGCTTCGGCGCGCGCCGGGTCCGGGTCGGCCGCGCGGTCGTGGGGCCGAAGTCCTCGGTGCGCCTCAGCGCCCGGATCAGCGTCCCGAAGCCCCGCCTGTGGTCCCCGGACCGCCCGTTCCTCTACGACGCGGGGCTCAGCGTCGTCTCGGGCAAGCGCACGCTCCAGCGCTACACGCGCAAGGTCGGGGTGCGCTCGGTGAAGGTCTCCGGCGGCCGGCTGCTCATCAACGGCCGGGCGCTGGACATCCGCGGGGTCGGGCTTCAGGAGGACTCGCGCAACCAGGGCTTCGCGATCACCAACGCGGTCCGCGACCAGCAGATCGCCTGGACCCGGGAACTCGGCGCGGGACTGCTGCGCGCGCACTACCCGCTGCACCCCTACACCCTGGAGCAGGCCGATGCGCTCGGGCTGCTCGTGTGGTCCGAGATCCCCGTCTGGCAGGTGGACACCGAGGAACTGGCGCGGCGCGAGGTCCGCGACGCGGCGGTGAACGTGCTGCGCCGCCACGTCCTGGACGCGCGCAACCACCCGTCGGTGCTGCTGTGGTCGATCGGCAACGAGCTCAGCGCGCGCCCGGGCCCGGTGCAGGCGTCCTACATCGCGCAGGCCGCGTCGGCGGCGAAGACGCTCGACCCGACGCGCCCGGTCGGTCTGGCGGTGGCCGCCTCGCCGACCGTCGGCTGCCAGCCGGAGTACGGCCCGCTCGACGTGGTGGGGCTCAACGACTACTTCGGCTGGTACCCGGGCACCAACGGCGTGATCGCCGACCGCGACCTGCTCTCGGAGTACCTCGACGGGGTGCGCGCCTGCTACCCGGACAAGGCGATCGTGATCAGCGAGTTCGGGGCGGAGGCGAACCGCAGCGGCCCGGTCGAGGAGCGCGGCACGTTCGAGTTCCAGAACGACTTCATCGGCTTCCACCTCGGCGTGTTCGCGACGAAGCCGTGGCTGTCCGGCGCGATCTGGTGGGCCCTCCAGGAGTTCCGCGTGCGGCCCAACTGGGACGGGGGCAACCCGCGCCCGAACCCGCCCATCCACGAGAAGGGCGTGGTGACCTTCGACGGAGCGCTGAAGCCCGGGTTCGCCGAGCTCCAGCGCCGGTTCCGCGCGACGCCCCAGATCGCCCCGCCCGGCGGCCGCTGACCGGCCCCATCCTGCTACCTTCGACAGCCGCTCATGGCCTCCAATCAGACGACTCAGCTCACCATCGCGCCCCGCGAGATCGAGGGTTCGCGCGCCACCCGCCGCCTGCGCCGCGAGGGCAAGGTCCCCGGCATCCTGTACGGCGGCCAGGGCGATCCGCTCGCGTTCACGGTCGACGGCCGTGAGCTGCGGCACGCCCTTCAGGCCACCGGCGCGGTCGTCGAGCTGACGATGGACGGCAAGTCCACCCCGGCGGTCCTCAAGGACACCCAGCGCCACCCGGTCCGCGGCGAGACGACGCACGTCGACTTCCTGCGCGTGGACCTCAGCAAGCCGATCCAGGCGGTCGTCGCCGTCGAGCTCGTGGGTGCCGACGAGGGCCCCGGCGTGCGCGACGGCGGGGTCATGGACCAGCCGCTGCGCGAGGTCACGATCGAGGCGCTGCCGAACGAGATCCCGGAGGCGATCCGCGTGGACGTCTCGGAGCTCTCGATCGGCGACGTCGTCACCCTCTCCGTGGCCCAGGTCCCGGACGGCGTCACGATCGTCGACGAGCTCGACACCGCGGTCGCCACGGTCCTCGCTCCCCGTCTGCGTGATGCCGACGAGGAGGCCGAGGGGATCGAGGAGGAGACCGAGCTGGTCGGCGAGGGCGGCGACGCCGCCGCCTCCGACGAGGGGTAGCCGGGGCGCATGCGCCGGCCGTTCGGCGGCACGGCGCCGGCCGACTGGCTGATCGTCGGCCTGGGCAATCCCGGTGCGCAGTACGAGCGCACTCCGCACAACGTCGGCTTCCAGGTCGTCGCGGAGCTGGCGCGCCGCTGGGACCTGCCGAAGCCGAAGAAGACCTTCGGCGGGCTCCTGAGCCAGGGCCGGACGGGCCCGGGCGGTCCGCGCGTCGCCGTCCTGCAGCCGCTGACCTACATGAACGAGTCGGGCACGTCGGCCGGTCCGGCGCGCGGCGCGCTGAAGGTCGAGCTCGACCACGTGCTCGTCGTCCACGACGAGATCGACCTGCCGTTCGGCGAGGTCCGCCCGCGCCTGGGGGGCGGGCTCGCCGGGCACAACGGGCTGAAGTCGCTGCGCCGCGGCCTCGGCTCGCCGGACTTCGGCCGCGTGCGGGTCGGCGTCGGCCGGCCGGACTCGACCGATCCGGAGATCGTGTCCGCGTACGTGCTGGGCCGCTGGCGGCAGAGCGCCGCCGAGGTCGAGGCCCTCGTCCGCGAGGCCGCGGACGCCGCCGAGCGGGTCGTGCTCGGCGAGCTGGAGCTGGGCGCTCGCTGACCCCGCGGGAGATCACGTACGCACGTACGTGATAACATACGCAGCATGTCGATCGCTCGCGACTGGGACGGGGCCACCTACGACCGGATCTCCGCGCCGATGGAGGCGATGGGGCTCGCCGTGCTCGACCGGCTCGAGCTGCGCGGCGAGGAGACCGTGCTCGACGCGGGCTGCGGCTCCGGGCGCGTCACCGCGGAGCTGCTCGAGCGCCTGCCCCGCGGGCGCGTGATCGGCGTCGACGGGTCGGCGTCGATGATCGAGGCGGCGCGCGAGCGCCTCGGCGGGCGCCCGGACCTCGAGCTGCTGGTCGCCGACCTCACCGAGCTCGACCTCGGCGGGCGCACCGTCGACGCGGTGCTCTCGACCGCGACCTTCCACTGGATCGCCGATCACGCCACCCTCTTCGGTCGCCTGCGCGCCGCCCTGCGCGACGGCGGCCGGCTCGTCGCCCAGTGCGGGGGAGCGGGGAACATCGCGCCGATCCACGCCGCCGCGGCGGAGGCGGGCGCCGGCGCGCCGTACGCCGAGCACCTCGGCGGCTGGGTCGGGCCGTGGCGCTTCGCCGAGCCGGCGGAGACCGAGGCGCTGCTGCACGCCGCGGGCTTCCGCGCGGCGCGCGCCTGGCTCAGCGACTGGCCGGTGACCCCCGAGGACCCGGCCCTCTGGCTGCGGACGATCGTCCTCGGCGCGCACCTCGAGCAGCTGCCCGAGGACCTGCGCGACCCGTTCGTGCAGGACGTCCTGGGCCGGCTGCCGCAGCCGGTGGTCGTCCCCTACGTGCGCCTGAACCTCGACGCCACGGCCTGACCCGGGCGATACGCTCGGACGCGGACGGCCGCGCCCCCCGGCGCGGCCCGTCGCCGTGCCCGCCATGACGCTCCGCCCGCTCCTCGCCCAGCTCCAGCACGACCCGGCCGGCGTGCGCCTCGCCCGCGAGGGCGGCAGTGCGTTCGTCTCGCCGTCGCTGCGCGCCTACCTCGTCGCCGCGCTGCTCGACGGGGTGGACGATGCGCTGGCGAGCGGGCGCCCGGCGATCGTCGTCGCGGGCGACGACCGCCAGGCCCAGGACCTCGCCGCCGACCTGCGCACGTGGCTGGCCCCGCGCCCCGTGCGCTTCTCGCCGAGCCGCGGCGTCGCCTACGAGTCGCACCTGGCGCCGCCCCCGCACCTCGTCGGCCTGCGCGTGGCCGCGCTCGACGCGCTGCTGCGCTGGGACGCCGACGCCGAGCGCCGCGATCTGATCGACCTCGAGGAGACCGCGGCCGACCTCGTCGCCGCCGGCTACGAGCGGGTCGACCAGGTCGAGGACCGCGGCCAGTTCGCGATCCGCGGCGGGATCCTCGACGTCTACCCGGCGACCGAGGACCACGCCGTGCGCGTCGACCTCTTCGACATCGAGATCGAGGCGCTGCGCCACTTCTCGACCTTCACGCAGCGCTCGCTGGGCGACCTCGCGGCCGTCGAGATCGCGCCCGCCGCCGAGCTCGCCGCCGAGCACCGGGAGCTGGCGGAGATCGCGGCGATCTCCGACGCCGACGAGCGCCCCGACATCACCCAGCTGCTGCCGACCGACCGCTTCCACGCGCTGCTCGATCTCGCACCGCCCGACGCGGTCGTGCTCATGGCCTCCGAGGAGGAGGTCGCGCCGGCGCTGGCCGACCACTGGCAGGACGTCTGCGCCGCCTTCCACGACGACGACGCGCATGAGCTCTACGTCGCGCCGGACGCCGTCGCGGCCGCGCTCGACGCGCGCTGCCGGCTGCGCCTCTCCTCGCTGGCCACCGACCAGCCGGCGGAGTTCCGCGCCCAGGCGGCCGACGTCGGCGCGCGCTCGATGGCCGAGGCGGAGCCGGCGCTCGAGCAGCTCGTGCGGTCCGGGTATCGCACGGTCGCGGCGTTCGCCCGCCGCGGGGAGGGCGAGCGCGCGGCCTACAACCTCGCCCGCCTGCGCGCCTCGTGGCTCGAGGACGACGCCGGCCCCGCCCGGCGCGGATCGGACCCCGCCGAGGGCTCGCTGCGGCTCGCGCACGCGGCGCTGCGCGACGGCTTCATCGCCGCCGGCCTCCAGCTGGCGGTGATCCCCGAGCACCGCCTGTTCCGCCGGCGCCGCGCCGAGCGCACCGGCGGGCAGAGCTCCGCGCAGCGCCGTCGCGGGCGGCTCGCGTCGTTCTCCGAGCTGCGCACCGGGGACATCGTCGTCCACGAGGACCACGGGGTCGGGCGCTTCGCGGGCTTCGAGACGAAGACCGTCGGCGGGATCACGCGCGACTACCTCGAGCTCGAGTACGCCGGCACGGACAAGGTGTTCATGCCGGTCGACCAGCTCCCGAAGATCACGCGCTACGTCGGCGCGAGCGGCGCCGGCGAGGCGGGCGTGCGGCTCTCGAAGCTCGGCGGCAAGGCGTGGGAGAACCTCAAGGCCCGCGCCCGCCGGGCCGCCCAGGAGCTCGCCGGCGAGCTGCTAAACCTCTACGCCGAGCGCCGCCGCCGCGCCGGGCACGCGTTCCCGGCCGACAGCGCCTGGCAGCTCGAGTTCGAGGCGAGGTTCCCGTGGCGCGAGACCGCCGACCAGGCCGA
>JALOLQ010000369.1 GCA_025455895.1 Solirubrobacteraceae bacterium | reverse complement strand
CCGCGACGACGACGATCTGCTCTCCGTCCGCGCGGTCGACCCCGGTGACGAGGTGATCATGGTCTCGCGCGCCGGGCCGACCGTGCGCTTCGCCGAGTCCGACGCGCGCTCGATGGGCCGTGACACGACCGGGGTGCGCGGGATGGACGTCGGCGCGGGCGGCGAGGTGATCGCCATGGACGTCGCCCGCGACGACATGGACCTGCTCGTGGTCACCGAGAACGGCTACGGCAAGCGCACGCTGATCGGCCAGTACCGCAAGACCAACCGCGGCGCCAAGGGCGTGAAGACGATCGGGCTCACCGAGGCCAAGGGCGGCCTCGCCGGCGCGCTCGTCGTGCGCGAGCACCAGGAGCTGGTCTTCATCAGCGTCGGGGGCATGGTCCAGCGCACCGCGGCGAGCGGGATCTCACGCCAGGGTCGCTCGGCGACCGGCGTGCGCGTCATGAACCTCAAGGACGACGACGCCGTCAGCGCGATCGCGCTCGTCGTCGACTCCGGCCCGGAGGACGAGCTCCCCGACGACGGTGCGCCGGAGCCCGCGGCGGAGCCGGCGGCCGAGCCGGACGCCGAGCCGGACGCCTGACCGATGGTGGCGCGCCGCCCCTCGGAGTCCGTCCGGGGCGCTGGTACATTTCCGCCTATCCAGAGGAAGGAGGTGGTCCGTATCTGTAGTTCCAGTTCTTGCGGGACCCTGGAGGTGCCCGGCCGCTAGCGCGGTTTGGCTGGATCCCCTAGCGGAATCCGATCCGGGACACCACCGCCTGACCTGCCGGTCTCGTCCCACCGGCGCATCGTGGTCAGGTGGTTTGCATCCAGTCAGCGATGGAGGCCAGGGCCCCGGGAGTCGACCCGGGGCCCTGGTCGTTCTCGGCCCGGTCGTCGCGGACGCGCTGGTCGGTGTCCGTCCCGCGCGGCGCGGGGGTGGTGCGGCGGCTCGGCCTCGGGCTCAGGCCGCTTCGGCCGGCAGCCACTGACGCCAGGCCGGCGGGATCCGCGGTGCGGCCACGGCGATGAACACGTGCGCGTGCGGCGGGCGCGGAGGCCGGCGCGGGTGCATGTCGGCCTGGGCGGGGAGCCGGTCGCCCTTGCGCCGGTTGCACGGGGCGCACGAGGCGACGATGTTCTCCCACGTCGAGCCGCCGCCCTTCGAGCGCGGGATCACGTGATCGACCGTGAGGTTCGAGCGGCTGCCGCAGTACTGGCAGGACCAGCCGTCGCGGGCGAAGACGGCGCGCCGGGTGATCTTCCGGCGGCCGGTGTCACGCGGCACGTTCACGTAGCTCACCAGGCGGATCACCACCGGGCGGGGCATCTGCGTGTGCTCGGAGCGCAGCTCCCAGGCGGCGCGCTCGACGAGCTCGGCCTTCTCCTTCAGCAGCAGGACCGCCGCGCGGCGGACCGTGCAGACGTTGATCGGCTCGTACGACGCGTTCAGGACGAGCACCCGGCCGGCATCACGTCCGCGCCGCCGGTGCTCGAGAACCGGCGCGGACCCGGGAGGGGGAGGTGGGGTGCTGCCCGTACCCATCGCGCTCGGCGCGAAGCATAGAGCGCGGGCGCGACGCGGCGGCCGATCCGGCGCGCCGGCGCGCGCCGGGCCTCACGCATCGGCGCGCGGGTAGGTCCCCAGCACGCGCACCTCGCCGCTGAGGTCGCCGAGCGCCGCGATCGCGTCGGCCGCAGGCCCGGGGATGTCGGCGCGTCCCTCGAGGTCGAGCAGGAAGAGGTAGTGGCCGAGCCGCAGCTTCGCGGGACGCGACTCGATCCGCGTGAGGTTCACGCCGCGATCGGCGAACGCCGCCAGGCAGCGCACGAGCCAGCCGGGCTGCCCGTCGCCGTCGCCGGAGAAGACGACCGAGCTCTTCCAGGCGCCGCTCGCCGCAGCGTCCGCGGCGAGCGGCGGCGTGCCGGCCGGGGCGAGCCAGAGGAAGCGGGTCACGTTCGCCTGGCCGCCGCCGACGTCGGCGGCCAGGACGCTCGCCCCGTACAGCTCGGCGGCCAGCGCGGTCCCGAGCGCGGCCTGGGCGCGGTCGCCGTCCGCGCCGGCGACGGCGCGCACGGCGTCGGCGGTGGAGCTGGCGGGGCGAACCTGCGCGAGCGGGACGTGCTCGCGCAGCCAGGGCGCGCACTGCCCGAGGGGCTGCGGGTGGGAGAGCACCACGCGCACGTCGGCCAGGGTCGTGCCCGGCCGCGCGGCCAGCACGTAGCGCACCGGCACGACGCTCTCCCCGATCACCTGCACGTCGGGCGCGTCGTGCACGAGCGCGTCGATCGTCTCGCTCACCTGCCCCTCGAGCAGGTTCTCGACCGGGACCACGGCGCGCTCGGCCTCCCCGTCGGCGACGGCCATGACGCTCGCGTGCACGGTGGGACACGGGAGCGGCTCGGCGCCGGCGCCGGCGAAGCGGCTCGCGCCCTCGCGCAGCGCCTGCTCGCTGAACGTCCCGGGCGGCCCGAGGTAGGCGACGCGCATCAGCCGGCCGCCTGGGCTGCGTCGGG
>JALOLQ010000045.1 GCA_025455895.1 Solirubrobacteraceae bacterium | reverse complement strand
TACAACCGCGAGGCGGCGATCCAGATGGCGGTCGTCTCGAAGTTCACCTACACGCTCGAGACGATCATCCAGGCCGGCAAGCTGCTCGTCGCCGTCGACGACGTGGCGATCCGCACGAACGAGAAGACGCGCGAGTCGCGCCTCTTCCCCTCGATGTGGGCGTACGTGCGCCGCAACACCGTCTCGATCTTCCGGATCTACGCCCAGTACGAGCCGATGCGCGTCTTCACGCGGCTCGCGCTGCTGCTGTTCGCGATGGCGATGGTGCCGTGGCTGCGCTGGTTCATCGCCTGGGTGCAGGACGACGGGGCCGGGCACGTGCAGTCGCTGATCTTCGGCGCCGTGCTCTTCAACGCCGCCGTCGTGATGGCCGCGCTCGGCGTGATCGGCGATCTCATGGCCGGCCAGCGGCTGATGACCCAGCGCGTCTTCGAGAAGGTGCGCCGGATCGAGCTGCAGCTCGAGGTGCCGCCGTCGCACTACGAGCCCGGCGCCGCGCCCACCGGCCACGCCCCCACCACCGGCGCGCACGCGGTGCCGACGCCCGAGGAGCAGCGCCAGTCCACCCAGGAGCAGGAGGCCGTCCGGCTATGAGCAACGTCACGGTCGATGCCGAGGGCACCGTCACCGGCAACACCTACGACAAGTACGGATCCTCGAACCCGGTCGTCCGCCGGTTGATGGCGGGCTTCGAGCGCACGCTCGACGAGCTGTGGGACGCCGCGGGCCCGACCTCGATCCTCGACGTCGGCTGCGGCGAGGGCGTGCTCACCCACGAGTGGGCCCAGCGCCTGGACGGCGGGCGGATCGTCGGGATCGACCTCGACGACCCGCACCTGCACGAGCTGTGGAAGACGCGCCAGGCGCCGAACCTCGAGTACTGCGTGATGAAGGCCGAGAACCTCCCGTTCGCCGAGAACGAGTTCGACATGGCCACCGCGATCGAGGTGCTCGAGCACGTCCCGGACCCCGAGGAGACCCTCTGCGAGATGCAGCGCTGCGCGAAGCGCTGGATCCTCGTCTCGGTGCCCCGCGAGCCGATCTGGCGCGCGACGAACATGGCGCGCGGCGCCTACTGGAAGCACCTCGGCAACACGCCGGGCCACGTGAACCACTGGTCCAGCGGCGCGTTCCGCTCGCTGCTCTCGAACTACGGCGAGGTCGTCGAGCTGCGCCGGCCGTTCCCGTGGACGATGTGCCTCGTCCGCGTCGGCGACTGATCCGGCCGGCCGGGCCGGTCTCGTGACCGACGCCGCCGCCGAGCTCGCGGACGCCGAGGGCGCCGGTCCGCCGCCGTCCGGCTACGGCCGCGGCGCGCGGATCCTGTCGGTCGGCATCGCGGCGACCGGCCTCTTCACGTTCCTGTACTTCGCGGTCGCCTCGCACGTCCTGGGGGCCGAGGCCTACGGCGAGATCGCGCTGCTGTGGTCGATCCTGTTCGTCGTCATGTCGGTGCTCTACCGCCCGGTGGAGCAGCTGCTGTCCCGGACGATCGCCGACCGCCGCGCGCGCGGGCTGCATTCCGGCCACCCGCTGCGCGTCCCGCTGGCGCTCCAGGGCGGGATCGCGCTCGGGTTCCTCGCCGTCGCGCTCGCCGCGCGCCCGCAGCTCGAGGACCTCTTCGGCTCGGCGGCGCTGTTCTGGATCTTCACCGGCGCGGCGCTCGCCTACGCGGCGAGCTACTTCGCCCGCGGCTACTTCGCCGGGCACCAGTGGTTCGCGCTCTACGGCGGGCTCGTGCTGTTCGAGTCGGTCTCGCGCGTCTGCTTCCCGCTGGCGGTCGCGGTCGGGATCGCGAGCGGGCAGACGGCGGTCGCGCTGGGCATCCTCGCCGCGCCGCTGGCGTCGCTGCTCGTCGTCCCCTGGGCGATCGCGCGCCACTCGGCGCTCGACGCCGATGCGCCCCCGCCGGACCCCGCGGAGCTCACCCTGCGCGCCGGCGGCGGCTTCGCGCTCGCGGTCGCCGGCATCCAGCTCGGTGAGCAGGCGCTGCTCAACGGCGGCGTGATCGTGGCCGACAGCGTCGCCGACGCGGCCGTGGCCGGCGCCGTCTTCAACGCGCTGCTCATCACGCGCGCGCCGCTGCAGCTCTTCCAGGCGATCCAGACGTCGCTCCTGCCGCACCTGGCGGGCCTCGAGGCGACCGAGGGCCATGCGGCGTTCTCGCGCGCGATCCGCGTGACGGTGCTGGCGATCGCGGGCTTCGCCGCTGCGGTCGCGCTCGGGCTGCTCGTCATCGGGCCGTGGGTGATGGACGTCGTGTTCGGCGACGACACCGCCTACGGGCGCGCGGGCCTCATGATCGTCGCGGTCGGGATGGGCCTGCACCTCGTGGCGGGCACGCTGAACCAGGCGGCGCTCGCGCGTGGTCGCGCGGGGGCCGCGGCGGCGGCATGGCTGCTCGTCGCCGCCGGGTTCCTCGTGTGGATGACGCTCCCGGCGGTCAGCGACGTGCTGCTGCGGGCGCAGGTGGGCTACGCGGGCGCCGCGGCGGTGCTGTGCGCGGTCCTGTACGCGCTCTACCGGCGCGACGCGGCCGCCCCGTAGGCACCCTGGGGGCTGAGATTCGTCCAGTCCGGCGCGGGCGCGCTCGTCACGTCCGGCCGCCCGGACGATCCCCACCGGTGATGACCGCTGCGCGCCTGT
The DNA here is from genome assembly GCA_025455895.1 of Solirubrobacteraceae bacterium. Taxonomy (GTDB): domain Bacteria; phylum Actinomycetota; class Thermoleophilia; order Solirubrobacterales; family Solirubrobacteraceae; genus F1-60-MAGs163. Next base: position 7,540 of record JALOLQ010000045.1, on the reverse strand, counting down.
CCGTCCTCCTCGCGCTCGTGATGAGCGCGATCACCCTGCTGCTCGCCGCCGGGGCTCCGGCCCGCACGCTGAACGGGGGGCCGCTGGCCGACCGCCTGCGCGGCTCGGCCGCCGCCGACACGCTGCGCGGGAACGGCTCGCGGGACACGCTGCTCGGGGGCGGCGGCAACGACGTCCTCTCCGGCGGCTTCGGCGCCGACCGCCTGTTCGGCGGCTTCGGGAACGACCGCCTCGACGGCGGCAGCGCGGACGACCGCGTCGACGCCGGGCCGGGGAACGACACGGCGACCGGCGAATCGGGCAACGACGTCGTCCAGGGCGGCGACGGCGACGACGTGCTCGACGGCGGCGACGGCGACGACCGCGTGCTCGGCGGACCGGGGAACGACTACCTCGTCGAGCAGCGCTTCGGCGACGACCGGCTCATCTCCGGCGGCCCCGGCGACGACTACATCGACGCCAACCGCGGCGGCGACCGCGACGTGCGCGGCGACGAGGGCGCGGACCTCATGCGCGGCGGGAACGGGCCGGACGTGCTCTTCGGCGGCGACGGGAACGACGCGGTCGACGGCGGCGCGGGCAACGACCGCGTGGTCGGCGGCCCCGGCGACGACACGCTCGCCGGCGGCGAGGCCGGCGAGGACTCGATCGCCGGCGGCGAGGGCGACGACACGATCTACACCGGCTCCGGGCGCGACCGCGTGGACTGCGGGCCGGGCAGCGACACCGTCTACGTCTCCTCCCAGGGCGAGGCCGGGCTGAGCGACGGCTGCGAGACGATCCTCGTCGGCGACCCGACCGACCGCAGCGGCACGAGCCCGCTCGACGGCCTGACGAACGCCGGCCTGCGGCGCGGCGGCCCCGGAGGCGAGCAGGGCGGCTCGAACGCCCATCCGCGCCTGCGCCGTGACCGTGACCGCGGCACCCGCGGCAGCGACCGGCTCGGCGGGACCGACTACGCGGACACGCTCGTCGGCCACGACGGCCGCGACCGGCTCGCGGGCGGCCACGGCGACGACGTGCTCGACGGCGGCCGCGACGGCGACACGCTGCTCGGCGGCCCCGGCGAGGACACGCTCTTCGGCCGCTTCGGTGACGACGTGCTGCGCGGCGGCCCCGGCAACGACGAGCTCGAGGGCGGGCGCGGGCGCGACCGCCTCTACGGCGAGGACGGCGCCGACCGCCTCGGCGGCGGCTACGGGAACGACCTGCTCTTCGGCGGCGCCGGGGACGACGACATCCGCGTCGTCGGCGGCGGCGCGGACGTCGTCTTCTGCGGGGCCGGGCGCGACCGTGTGCTGAAGGACCGCCGCGACACCGTGCACGGCTGCGAGGTCGTCAACGGGCGCCGCGCCACGCGCTGACCGGCGATCGCGGCCCCTAGGATGGGCCGGTGTCCGCGATCGGGGAGGTCCTGGCCTTCGGCGTCGGCGTGACGCTCAGCCCGCTCGCGATCCTCGCCGTGACGCTGATCCTCGGCGGCGCGCACGGCCGCCGCGCCGCGTGGGCGTTCCTCGCGGCGTGGGTGCTCTCGCTCGCCGTGGTCGCCACGATCGTGCTGCTGATCGCCGACGGCGTCGACGCGGCCGACGGCGGCGCAGCGGCGGACTGGACGAGCGTCGTGCGCCTCGCGCTTGCGGCGCTGCTGGTCGGCGTGGCGGTGCGCGAGTGGCGCCGGCGCCCGGCGGACGGCGAGGACGCCGAGCTGCCCGGCTGGATGCGCCGGCTCGACGCGATCCGTCCCGGGCGCGCGGCGGCGCTCGCCGCCGGGCTCGCCGCCGTGAAGCCGAAGAACCCGCTGCTGACCGCCGCCGCGGCGGTGGCGGTCGCGCAGGCCGGCGTGCCGCCCGCCGAGCAGGCGGTCGCCGTGGCGGCGTTCGTCGTGCTCGGGACGATCGGGCCGGCGCTCCCGGCGGCGATCGACCTGCTCATGCGCGAGCGCGGGCCGGCGCTGCTCGACGGGCTGCGGGCCTGGATGGTCCGCGAGAACGGCACGATCATCGCCGTGCTGTGCCTCGCCCTCGCCGCGAAGCTCGCCGGGGACGCGCTCGGCGCCCTCGGCTGAGCCGGGGCCGAGGCCCTACTCGTAGGCCAGCGCCTCGAGCACGTCGAGCCTCGCCGCACGGCGCGCGGGCAGCGCCGCGGCGAGCACGCCGGCCAGGCCGGAGAGCACGACGAGCCCGAGGATCGTCCAGACGGGGATCGCGAGCGTGAACCCGTCGAGCGGCTGCGTGAAGAGGATCGCCAGGATCACGCCGACGACGGCGCCGATCAGGCCCCCGATCAGCGCGGTGATCACCGCCTCCCAGCGGACCACGCGGCGCACCTGGCGCTGCGTGGTGCCGACGGCGCGCAGCATGCCGATCTCGCGCGTGCGCTCGCTGATCGAGAGCACGAGCGTGTTCACGATGCCGAACAGCGAGACGATGATCGCCAGCGAGAGCAGCGCGTAGATCAGCCCGAGCAGCTGGTTGACCTGCGCGGACTGCGCATCGACGAACTCCTGCTGGGTCTTGACCTCCGCCTCCGGGAAGCGCTGCTCGAGCAGGCGATCGATCCGTTGCTGGACCGCTTCGACCGGGGCGCCCGGCGTCGTGGCGACGAACGCGAAGGCGGTCTTGCGCTCGCCGAACGCGCGCACCAGCTCGGCGTTCGAGACGGTGAGCGCCGCGAACAGGCCCGCCTCGTCGTCGAGGATCCCCACCACGCGCAGCGTCTCCGCGCCCCGCACCGGCGTGCGGGCGACGAGGGTGTCCCCGACCTCGGTGCCGTGGTCGTCGGCGAACGTCTGGCGCACGAGCGTCGTGCCCGGCCGCGCGAGCTGGGCGACGGCGTCGGGCGGGCCCTCGGAGATCTGCACGCGCCAGAGGTCCTCGAGCGTCGCGGGGTCCACGCCGGTGACGCCCTGGTCGCCGTCGATCCCGCGGATCCGGGCCTGCGAGGAGCCGAGCGCGCTCACCGCCTCGACCCCGTCCACCCGGCGGATCGCCGGCACGACGGCGGGGCTGAACGGGGAGAACCCGTTGCTGTTCTGCACCACCAGCGGCGCCTTGAGGTTGTCCTCCACCGCGTTCTTCACGGTCGTGCGCGCGCCGGCGGCGAAGATCGTCGCGAAGGTCACGAGCGCCACCCCGACCATGAGCGCCGCCGCCGTCGCGGCCGTCCGCGCGGGCTGGCGCACCGCGTTCTCGCGCGCCAGCCGGCCCGGGAACCCGGCGATCGCCTGCACCGGGCGGCCCATGAGGCTCGCCAGCGGCCGGATCGCGAACGGGGTGAGCAGCGCCACCCCGAGGAACGCGACCGCGACCCCGGCGCCGGTCGCCCCCAGGCGCTGGTTGGCCGAGCCCGAGCCGAACAGGCCCAGGCAGATCAGCACGACGCCGGCGGCGGTGAGCAGCAGCGCGAGGATCGTGGCGCGGCGCGAGACGCGGGCGGTCGTCGGCGCGGCCGATTCGCGCAGCGCCGCCATCGGCGGGACCCGCGTCGCCCGGACCGCCGGCGCGATGCTGGCGAGCATCGAGACGACGGTGCCGACCGCGAGCGCCACGACGATCGTGCGCGTCTGCACCTGGAGCTCGGTCGTCGGCAGGTCGATCCCGAAGGCGACGAACATCGCCTTCAGGCCCGGCGCGAGCGCGAGCCCGAGCGCCAGGCCGAGCAGCGAGCCGGCGAAACCGATCAGCAGGCCCTCGGCGATGACCGACGCGAGCACCTGACGGCGGCTGGCGCCCATCGTGCGCAGCAGGCCGAGCTCGCGCAGCCGCTGCTGGACGGTGATCGAGAACGAGTTGAAGATGATGAACGCGCCGACGAACAGCGCGATCCCGGCGAACGCGAGCAGCGCGGTCCTCAGGAAGCCGAGGCTGTCGTTCGTCTCGCGCGCCTGCTCGTCGGCCTGACCCTCGCCGGTGCGCACGTTCAGCGTGCGCGGGAGGTCGGCGCGCAGCGAGCGCACGAGCGCCTCGGGGGTCACCCCGGGCCGCGCCGCCGCGATCACCTGGTCGTAGCCGGGCTTGCCCAGCATCCGCACGGCCTCGTCGAGGGTCAGCTCGACGATCGCCGCGCCGCCGAACGACGAGACGCCCGCGATGCTGCCGATGCCGACGATCTCGTAGGCCTTGCGCGGGGCCTCGCCCTGCACCTGGACGGTGCCGCCGACGCGGAAGCCCTCCTTGTCGGCGGTGGCCTTGTCCACGAGCGCCTCGTCGGCGGTGCGCGGGAAGCGCCCGGCGTCCAGGCGGAAGGTCTCGAAGCGCGGGTCCTGCGAGGCCGAGGCGATGAAGTTCGGCGCGCCGCGGCCGATCCGCTCGCCGTCGCGGCCGAGGATCGTGCCGGAGTCGAAGACGTTGCCCTCGGCGACCTCGACGCCGGGGTCCGCCTCGACCCGGCCGAGGACCGAGAACGGGACGACCCGCGCCGTGCCGCCCTGATCGCCGGTGGCGAGGCCCTGCTTGGCCGTCACGGCGGCGTCGACGTTCTTCGCGCCCTCCTGGAAGATGCGGTCGAAGCTCGCGTTGATCGTGTCGGTGAAGACGTACGTCGCCGCGATCAGCGCCACGCCGAGAGCGACGGCGAGCAGCGTCAGCGTGAAGCGCAGCTTGCGGGCGACGAGCCCGCGCAGGACGACCTTGCGCACCGGCCTACGCCCCCAGGCCCTTGAGCAGCTCGAACACCTCGCCGGCGCTGCCGGCCTCGCCGTCGTGGACGACGTGGCCGTCCTGGAGCAGCAGCAGGCGGTCGGCGACCGAGGCGGCGTTCGCGTCGTGGGTGACCATGACGATCGTCTGGCCGAACTCGTCGACCGAGCGGCGCAGCAGGTCCAGGACGTCGTGCCCGGACTTCGAGTCGAGGTTCCCCGTCGGCTCGTCGGCGAACACGACGGCCGGCTGCGAGGCGAGCGCGCGCGCCACCGCGACGCGCTGCTGCTGGCCGCCGGAGAGCTCGCTCGGGCGGTGCGTGAGGCGGTCGCGGATGCCGACCGTGTCGATCACCCGCTCGACCCAGTCCCCCTCGGGGCTGCGGCCCGCGATCGACAGCGGAAGCTCGATGTTCTCGCGCGCCGTGAGCACCGGCAGCAGGTTGAACGACTGGAAGATGAAGCCGACCTTCTCGCGGCGCAGCTCGGTGAGCGCCCGGTCGTCGAGGCCGGCGAGCTCGGTGCCGTCGAGCACGACGCTGCCGCGCGTCGGCTGATCCAGGCCGGCCAGGCAGTGCATGAGGGTCGACTTGCCGGACCCGGAGGGGCCCATGATCGCGGTGAACCGCCCGCGCGGGAAGTCCACCGTCACGTCCTCGAGCGCGTGGACCTCGGCCTCGCCCTCGCCGAAGATGCGGGTCAGCTCGTGCGCGGCGACGATCGGGGCGGCTCCGGAGCCGGGGGCGGGCGCCTCGGGGCGGGTCTCGGTGGTCATGGCCTGCACCCTTGCACGTCGGGCGCGATCCGGCACTGGGGCGAACCCCCCTCTTCACATGGGTGGCGCCGTCAGCCGCCGACGAGCCCGGTCAGCTCGCGGAACGCGGCGGCCGGATCGGGCGCGCCGAAGACCGCGGTCCCGGCGACGAAGCGGCTGGCCCCGGCGGCGCGGGCGGGCGCGGCGGTCGTGCGGTCCACCCCGCCGTCGACCTCGATCTCGACCTCGGGGCCGACGATCTCGCGCAGCCGCCGCAGCCGCTCGAGGCTCTCGGGGATGAACGACTGGCCGCCCCAGCCGGGGTTCACCGTCATCAGCAGCGCGACGTCGACCTCGACCTCGCGGAACGCGTCGAGCGGCGTCGCCGGGCAGACTCGGCGTGGACGATGATCGTGTGCGCCCCAGCGGCGGCGAAGGCGTCGATCTGGGTGCGCTCGGGGTGCTCGACCATGAGGTGCACCTCGAGGTGCAGGCCGAGGTCGCGCAGCGCCGCGCAGGCGCTCGGGCCCATCGAGAGCGGCGGGACGAAGTGCCCGTCCATGATGTCCACGTGGACGATCCGCGCGCCGGCGTCGGCGACCTCCCGGACCTGCTCGCGCAGGCGTCCCATGTCGGCGGCGAGGATCGACGGCGCGACCTGCGGGCCGCGGATCTGCTCGGGCGGGCTCACGCGCTCACACCTCGACCAGCATCGAGGAGCCGCAGCCCGAGCACTCGGTGGTCGCGGTGCTCGTCATGCGCACGATCGTCTGGTGCTCGCCGCAGCCCGGGCAGACCGAGCGCAGCTCGAAGCGGTGCAGGCAGTTGACGCAGCGATAGCGGCCGGGCACGGAGGACGGGCGCAGCCAGGGCTCGCCGCAGGCGGGACAGCGCAGGCCGACCTCAACCTCCATCGCGGGCACTATAGAAACCGTCGGTGTCGTCACGGCTCGGCAGGGTGCGCCAGGAATCCCCGGTTTGCAGGCGTTCCTCGGTCGGCGAGAGCGTGCAGACCGCGTAGACGAGCACGCCGCCGGGGCGCAGGTTCGCGCGCGCCGCGGCGAGCAGCGCGTCCTGCTGGGCGACCAGCGGCGGGAGGTCCTCGGGCTGGACGCGCCAGCGCAGGTCGGGGTGGGACCGGAGCGTCCCGAGCCCGCTGCACGGCGGGTCGAGCAGCACGCGGTCGAAGCCCGCGGGGTCGTGGAACTCCGCGGCGTCGGCGCAGACCACGCGCACGCTGCGCGCGTGCATCCGCGCACAGGTGCGCTCGAGCGCCGTGGCGCGCCCCTCGTGGCGCTCGACGGCGACGACCTCGCCGCGGTCCTCCATGAGCGCGGCCAGGTGCGTCGTCTTGCCGCCGGGCGCGGCGCACAGGTCGAGCACGCGCTCGCCGGGCTGCGGGTCCAGGAAGCGCCCCACGCGCTGGGCGGCGCGCGACTGCGGCGTGAAGGCGCCGGCGGCGAACCCCGGATGGGCGAACGCGTCGAACGCGCCCTCGACGACGATCGCCTCGCCGTCGCGGCGGCCGGGGATGTCGCTCAGGTCCACCCCGCCGGCGAGCGGGTTGACGCGCAGCACGGTCTCCGCGGGCGCGTTGCCGGCCGCCAGCAGGGCGCGGGTCTCGTCCGGTCCGAGCCAGTCCCACCACAGCCGGACGATCCACTCCGGGTGCGCATGGCGGATCGCCGCGCCCTCGGGCGTGTCATCGGCGGGCAGCTCGACGCCCTCGCGCTGCACGCGGCGCAGGACGGCGTTGACGACGCGGTGCCCGCGGCTCGGCTTGGCGAGCTCGACCGCCTCGTCGATCGCCGCGTGGTCGGGGATGCCGTCGAGGAACAGCAGCTGCTCGAGGCCGAGGTGCAGCGCGGCGCGCACGCGCGGCTCGAGCGAGCCCTTGGCGTAGCGGGCGATGATCCAGTCGAGCGTGCCGCGGCGCTGGACGGTCCCGAAGGCCAGGCGCTTGGCGAGCGCGCGGTCGCGCGGCTCGAGGCCGCGCGCGGCGCCGTGCAGGGCGCGGTCGGCGTAGGCGCCGCCGTCGAGCGTGCGCAGGACGACCTCGAAGGCCGCGCGCCGCGCCGGGCTCACGCGGTCGCGGGGCGGCGCCGCCATCAGCCGCGCTGCCCGCGCCGGTAGTCGTCCCAGGTCATCGG
>JALOLQ010000044.1 GCA_025455895.1 Solirubrobacteraceae bacterium | reverse complement strand
AGCAGCAGGCCGCGCGTGTTCACCGGGTCCGGCGGGATCTGCTGCGCCGAGACGCCGCTCGGCGTGCCGAACTTCCCGGTCGTCGCGGCGTAGCTCACCTGGAAGCCGGTCGGGCTCGCCCAGGCCACCGCCGCACCGCCGTCGGGCCGCGCCTCGAGCGACGGCGGCCCGATCTGGGGGCCCTGGCCGAGCGTCGCGACGCGGAAGCTCGCGCCCGCCGCGGCGTAGGCGAGCAGGATCTTCGACGTCCCGCCGGCCGTCTCGCGCCAGCTCACGAACGCGCGGCCGTTGCGGTCCACCGCCGTGGCCAGGCCCGAGATCTGCGCGCCGCCGACCCCGCGCACCGGGAGCGAGAGCGAGAAGCGCCGCGGGGCCATCCGGCGCACGACGCGGACCTGGTTCTCGTCGTCGATCCAGGCGACGATCGCGTCACCCGTGCGACCGACGGCCGCCGAGACGGGCGAGCCGGCCCGCGCGGCCTCGAGGCGCTGGACCGGGTACACCCGGCCCTGCGGGTCCAGCCGGGTCGCGTAGGCCGAGCGGCCGCCGACCCAGGCCACGACCGGCCATCCGTCGGGGCCGGTGGCGGCGACCGGCCGGGCGCCGTCGGCGCGCGTTCCGCGCACGAGCGTGCGGGCGCGGGTGAAGGACGCTCCGGGCCCGCGGTAGGCCAGCAGCACGCGGCGCTCGCGCCCCTGCTGGCCGCCGAAGATGACCACCGCCTCGGCGTTGTCGGCGATCGCCACCGACGGCGGGCTGACCTGCGAGAACTCCGACCCGCGGATCGTCACCGGGTCGCCGAACAGGAACGGAGGCTCGCGGACGAGCGTCGCCACGCGGGAGAGGCTCGCGGTCCGGTAGCGCAGCACGATCGCGCCGGCGCCCTGCCCGGCGGCCGCCGCGGTCGCCAGGTCGATCTGCTCGCCGTCGGTCGTGAAGCGGTGCACGCCGCCCGGCAGCGGCTCGGCGCCGTTCCAGTTCAGCAGCGGCCGGGGGGAGATCGGGTCGCGGATCGGGCGCCGCTCGGAGAGGAAGGCCGGGTCGTCCGCGGTCCCGCCCTGGAAGACGGCGAAGCCCTCGCCCGACGGGTCGGCGGCCGCGGCGAGGAACGCGTCGCCGGTGCCGCCGGAGATGACCATCGGGTTCGTCCACGCGCCGGCGGGCGCCGCGGAGCAGGCGAGCGCGGTGAGCGCGAGGAGCAGGGCGCTGCGGAGGCGGGGAACGGTCCGCATACCGGGGTGGTCGGCACGAGCGCTGCTCCCCTTGCGTCCCGGGCCCGCCCTCTGGACGGACGGTCAGCCGCTGGGCTGGTCCACCTCGGAGCTCTCGGTCAGCGTCTGGGCGCCCGGGCGGTCCGCGGTCGGCTCGATCCAGAGCACGTCGACGCGCGACGCCGGGCCCGCCAGCACGAACGGCCGCTCGCGCCAGGCCGGGGCGCCGGGGTCCACGACGGCCACGGTCTGGAAGACGCCCTTCGCGTCCGAGCGCACCGACGACCAGCCGGCGGGGGCCGCCCAGGCGAGGACCGCGCCGCCCGACGGCCGGCCCGCGATCCCGGGCGGCCCGAGGCCGGCGCCCGAGGCGGGCCGCGTCACGCGCGGCGCGGCACCGGGGCGGAGCGTCGCCACGGCGAGGCTCGTCGCGGCACCGGTGCCCTCCAGCCACGCGAGCGTCGCCAGCCCCGCCGGATCGATCGCGGCGATCAGGCGGCGCAGGCCCGGGCCCGCGGGGGCGACGACCCGGGCCGGTCCGAAGCGTCCGCTCGCCGCGCGCCGCGCCGCGCGGACCGTCCGGTCCGCACCGACCCAGGCGACCACCGCGCCCGCGGCCGAGCCGGCCGCGGCGACCGGCGTGCCGCGCAGCGCCCGGCCGAGCGTCACGGCCTTCAGCGGCCGCACGTCGGCGTCGAAGCGCGAGACCTCCAGGCGCGTGCCGCGCGCCCACGCGACGAACGCGCGCTCGCCCGGGCCGACCGCGGCCGCGGGCGTTCCGGCGCCCGCCGCGGACAACGTCCGCGTCCCGCCCAGGCGGTTCCCGGTGAGCCGCCCGGCGGCCGTCACGCGCCGGGAGCCGTTGCGGCTCGCGGTGAAGGCGAGCACCGTCGTCCCGGCCGCGGACATCGCCAGCACCGGCTCGCCGAGGCGCCCGAGCTTCGTGCCCGCGACGGTGATCGGGTCGGCGAACCGGCGCCCGGGATCGCGCAGGAGCAGCGTCATGAGGTTGCCCGCGCCGTCCCGGTTGCGCACGGCGATCGCGCCGGACCCCTCGCCGCCGCCGGCCGCGGCCACGGCGTCCACGGACGGACTCGACGTGGTGAACTCGGGGATTCCGCCGGGCATCGGCTCCGAGCCCGTCCAGGTGAGCGGCGCGCCGCCGGGCGGCGGGTTCGTCGCCGGGCGCTCGGCGAGCAGCAGCGGGACGTCCCCGCCGGCGCCCGCGAGCACCGCGAACGCGTTGCCGGCCGCGTCGCCGCCGACGGTCACCGGCGCCGTGCGCACGGCCTGGTCGATCGGCGTCGGCGTGCTCCACGCGTGCGCGCCCGCGGGCAGGGCGCCGAGCAGCGCGGCGGCGGCGGCGAGGGCCGCGCCGGGCGGGCGGCGCAGGCGGGGCGGGCGGGGCGGCGTCACGGCCCGGTCCAGCATGGCGGCGCCCGGCCCGGGGTGCAAGCACGTACGCTGCGGTCATGGCCACCTGCCTCATCACCGGCGGCGCCGGCTTCCTCGGCTCGCACCTGTGCGACGAGCTGCTGCGCCGCGGACATCGCGTCATCTGCGTCGACAACCTCGAGACCGGGTCGCTCGTGAACATCGAGCACATCCGCGTGCCCGAGTTCGCGCACCTGAACGTCGACATCACCGAGCCGTTCTTCGTCGACGAGCCGGTCGACGTCGTCTACCACCTCGCCTCGCCGGCGTCCCCGATCGACTACCTGCGGCTGCCGCTGCACACGCTGAAGGTCGGCTCCTACGGGACCCACCACACGCTGGGGCTCGCGAAGCTCCACCGGGCGCGCTTCCTGCTCGCCTCGACGAGCGAGGTCTACGGCGACCCCAAGGAGCACCCGCAGCGCGAGGACTACTGGGGCCACGTGAACTCCGTCGGCCCGCGCGGCGTCTACGACGAGGCCAAGCGCTACGCCGAGGCGCTGACCATGGCCTACCACCGCCAGCAGGGCGTGGACACGTCGATCATCCGGATCTTCAACACCTACGGCCCCCGGATGCGGGCCCACGACGGCCGCGCGATCCCGACCTTCCTGCGCCAGGCGCTGGCGGACCGCCCGATCACGGTGTTCGGCGACGGCCGGCAGACGCGCTCGTTCTGCTTCGTCGACGACCTGATCGCCGGGATGATCGCGCTCGCCGAGTCCGGCGAGCACCTGCCGGTGAACGTCGGCAACCCGGACGAGTTCACCCTGCTCGAGCTGGCCGAGACGGTCGTCGAGGTCACCGGCTCGCGCTCGGAGATCGTCCACGAGGCGCTCCCGACCGACGACCCGCAGCAGCGTCGCCCCGACATCACCCGGGCGAAGGAGCTGCTCGGCTGGCAGCCCCGGATCGGCCTGCGCGACGGGCTGCAGCGGACGATCGACGAGGCCGGCGCCGAGACGCTGCTGGGCCTCAACCGCTGAGCCCTGCACGTCCCGGCCCGCCTGCGGTCGGGCCGCCGCCCTATGCTTGACGGCGATGGCCACCCCCGTGGCGTCGCATCCCGTACGGCCGCACCTTTCGGGCCTGCGCCGCGTTGAACTCAGTGGGAGCAGGTGAGCACGAGCGCGCGACACGCGACTGACGCGGCACCGGCGACGGCCCCGGCCGAGCGCCAGTCGCCCGCGCCCGCGCCCGCCGTCGTCCATGCGCTGCCCGAGCTCGGCGGCCCGCGCTCCGACGGGGACCTGCGCCGCAAGCGCCCGCCCGCGCTGTCGTTCCTCCTGCGCATGGACACCCTGCGCCGCGTCGCGCGGGTGCTCTCGCTGTTCGCGCTCGACGCGGTCGGCGTGTACACGGCGATCCTGCTCGCGCTGCAGACGAAGACGGAGCTGAAGGACGGGCCGTCGTTCAGCGCGAACGCCGAGCAGGCCTACCACTACGCGACCTTCGCGCTCGTCCTCACCGTGCTGCTGTTCGCGCGCTCGGGGCTCTACGCGGACCGCGCCTCGCGACCGGGGCTGCGCGCGGTCGTCTCCTCGCTGTTCTCGGTCGCCGTGGTCGCGTTCGTCTACGCGAAGGTCGACGGCCAGGAGTTCTCGAGCTACTACATCTTCTGGGGCACGCTGATCTTCGCGACGGTGATCGTCGGCGCGCTGCGCTGGGGCTACGACGGCGTCACCGGCGTGCTGCTGCGGGCCGCCGGGTACCACCGCCGTGCGGTGCTCGTCGGCACCGGCGAGCACATCAACGCGGTCGCGCACGCGCTCGACGGCGCGGGCGGCCACTCGCCGATCGAGGTCGTGGGCTTCATCTCGCTCACCCCGCGCCCGGACAACGGCCTGCGCTCGCTGGGCGCGCTCGAGGACCTCGGCGCGATCATCGAGCGCGAGGGCGTCGACGAGGTGATCATCGCCGACCCGGACTTCCCCCAGCAGCAGGCGGTGGATCTCGTGGACCGCTGCCATCAGCGCGGCGTGCGCGTGCGGGTGGCGCCCTCGACGATGGAGATCCTCGTCCACCGCGCGGACTTCGTGCCCGGGGAGGCCGTGCCGCTGTTCGAGCTGCGCTCGCCGGTCTTCGAGGGCTTCGACTGGGTCGTGAAGCGCTCGTTCGACCTCGCCGGCTCGCTGGTGCTGCTCGTGCTGATGAGCCCGGTGCTGGCGCTGTGCGCGGCCGCGGTGAAGCTCACCTCGCGCGGCCCGGTGCTCTACCGCTCGATGCGCCCGGGGGTGGGCGGCGCGGTGTTCGCGTGCCTGAAGTTCCGCACGATGCACTCCGACGCCGAGCAGCGCCAGGAGGAGCTCGAGTCCGACAACGAGGCGGACGGCGCGCTGTTCAAGATCCGCGAGGATCCGCGCGTCACCGCGGTCGGCCGGTTCCTGCGCCGCTTCTCGCTCGACGAGCTGCCGCAGCTGTGGAACGTCGTGCGCGGGGAGATGTCGCTCGTCGGGCCGCGCCCGCTGCCCCAGCGCGACTACGACCACCTCGAGGACTGGCACCGCAAGCGCTACCTCGTGCTGCCGGGGATCACCGGGCTCTGGCAGGTGTCCGGGCGCTCGGAGCTGGACTTCGACGACCTCGTGCGGCTCGACTTCCTCTACCTCGAGCACTGGTCGGTCTCGCTCGACCTGAGCATCCTCGTGAAGACGATCCCCGCCGTGTTCCTGCGGCGCGGGGCGTTCTGATCCGCGCGGGCGCGTGAAGCCCTGGCGCGAGGCGGTCTGGGCGGCGGTGCCGGCGGGCGCCGAGCCCGAGCGCTTCGCCGCGCGGCGCGCGTGGCTGCTCGAGCGGGTCGGGGCCGGCGAGCGGGTGCTCGACCTGGGCTGCGGCGACGGCGCGTTCGCCGCGGCGCTCGTCGCGGCGGGCGCCGAGGTGGACGCGGCGGACGTCGCCGCGGAGGCGCTGCGCCGCGCGCGCGAGCGCGCCCCCGGTGCACGCGTGCGGCTGGTCGGCGAGGGCGAGCCGCTGCCCTACCCGGAGGACGCCTTCGACGTCGTCTGGCTGGGCGAGACGATCGAGCACGTCGCCGACGTCGCCGGGCTGCTCGCCGAGGTGCGCCGCGTGCTGCGCTGGGGCGGGACGCTGCTCGTGACGACGCCGGACCAGCCGCGCGTGGCGGTGGCGCTCGAGGCGCTGCGCGGGCGGCCGCTCGAGGCGCGCCTGGACCCGCGCTCCGACCACCTGCGCTTCTTCACCGCGCGGACCCTGCGGGGCATGCTCGCCGACGCCGGCTTCGCCGCCGTGGAGGTCGGCGCGGACGGGCCGCCGTGGCGGGCCCGCGGGCTGCGGGCCGTCGCCCGCTGAGGCGCTACTTCTTCTTCGCCGGCGCCTGCGCCTCGCGGAAGGCGGCCAGGTAGACCGCCTGCGCCTGCGGCGAGCGCGGGTCGAGGAAGAGCGCCGGGCGCACGCTCTGGAGCGCGTCCTTCGCGTCGCCGTTCTGGAGCTGGAACTGGGCGAGCCGCACCCAGGCCTCGGCCGAGCCCGGCTGGAGCTGCACGGCCTGTTCGAGCGCCGCCTGGGCCTGCGCGGTGCGGCGCGCCGACGCCTCGATCTCAGCGAGCGCGAACAGTGGGTCGACCGAGAGCGGATCGAGGTCGGTGGCCTCGCCGATCAGGCGGGCGGCGGCGGCCGGGTCGCCCTGGGCGAGCGCGGCCAGCGCGTCATCGGTGCGGTCGACGGCGGCCTGGGGGCGGCTGGCCGAGAAGGCGGCGGCGACGGCGAGCGCGAGCACGAGGCCGGCGGCGAGCATCCGCGGCACCGAGCGCACGCCGGCCCGCAGCCGTGCGCGCCCGCCGCCGGCGGCACGGAAGCGTTCGAACGACGGCCCGCGCCCGGCGAGCCATCCGGCGCACAGCAGCGCGGGCACGGCCGTCCCGGGGATGAACCACGTCCAGTCGATGAGCGAGTGCACGCCGAACACGACGACGACGGCCAGCAGCGTCGCCATCGCGATCCGCTCGTCGGTCCACACCGACCAGCCGGCGGTCCGCCAGGGTCCCGTCGTGCGCAGCGCGGCGCCGAGCCAGGCGACCAGCAGCGCGAGGGTCAGCACGAGGCCGACCACGCCCAGGTCGGCCGCCGTCTGCACGAGGAAGCCGTGCGCGTGCAGCACGTCGAGGTCGTCCTCGCGGAAGCGCAGGCGCGCCGCCTGGTAGCCGCCGGCGCCGACGCCCGCGACCGTGCGCGCCTCGAAGATCTCGATCCCGTCGCGCCAGTAGCGGGCGCGCACGCTGCCGATCGCCGTCAGCCGGCTGGGGTCGTTGGCGGGGGTGTTCGCGTCCGGGTCGGTGAGGTCGTTCCAGGCCTTCTCGACGCTGCCGTCCAGGCCGCGCTCGGAGGTCGCCAGCGCGGCCGCGCCCGCCACCGGCAGCAGCGCGAGCCCCACGAGCAGCGCCACGCCCCACGCCCGGCGGGTGCGCTGCGGCCACGGGCGCCGGTCGCGCAGCCAGGTGGTGAAGAGGCCGACGGCGAGCAGCAGCACGCCGGCGGCCGCGAGCAGCACCCCGAGCTCCGTGCCGGCGTCCGAGCGCAGCGCGAGCACGGCGCCGTCCTTCGTGAGCCCGTCCTGCTCGAACGCCCAGAACGCGATCAGGGCGCCGGTGAGCAGGCTCGGCACGGCGACGGCGGACGCGCGCAGGCGCAGCGGGACGACGACGAACCACAGCGCCAGGCCGGCGCCGGCGGCGACGAGCGACCCGCGCGAATAGGCGAGCAGCATCGCGACGGTGAGCAGGCCGGCGCTCGGGTAGGCCAGCGCCGCCAGCGCCGCATGCCCGTCGCGCCGCGCGCCGAGCCAGATCGCGACCGGCAGGCCGAGCGCGGCGAGCAGGCCGACGGCGTTCCAGTACTCGAACGGCTCGCGCAGGCGCCCGTAGGTCTCGTCCGGGGCGAGCGAGCCGGGGAAGATCTTCGTCAGCAGCGCGTACGAGGAGACGACGAGCGCCGCGAGCAGGACGCCGCCGAGCAGTGCCCGCCAGCGCGCGGGGACGAGCCGCGTCAGCGCGATGCCGGCGGCGAAGACGGCCAGCAGCGTCAGCGTGCGGTTGGCCTCCGTCCACGCCGTGGACGGCTCGATCGCCCAGATGATCGAGACGCCGGTGAGCACCGCCAGCGCGCCGAACAGCGCGAGCGTCACGAGCCCCCACAGCCGGCGCGGCCGCTCGCCGGCGAGGATCGCCGCGGCGACGATCAGGCCGCACGCCAGGTCGAGCACGATCAGCGTCGTGGTCAGCGGCCCGAGCTGCAGGCCGCCGTCCGCGCCGAGCGCGACCGCGCTGAGCGCCGCGCCGATCGCGAGCGTCAGCAGCGGCCCGGCGAGCGACGGGCGGCGTCGCGCGGGCGCCGGCGCCGCCGGCGGCGCCAGAGCCGGCGCCGGCTCAGTCGCGGCGGCGCTCACGGACCCGCGGGACGAGGACGGCGGCGAGCGCGGCGAGCGCGCCGAGGGCGGTGATGGCGAGCGCGACGAGCAGCGGTGCGGGCAGGTCGGAGATCGAGGCGGCGACGGCGCGCCCCGCCCCGAGCGTGCTCGGGTCCACGACCTCGCCGGCGACCTCGACCGGCGCGGACCCCTGCTCGGTGGCCTGCTGGACGGCGGTCTTCTCCTGCGGCGTCGCCGCGGCCAGCGGGTCCCCGGTCGCGAGCAGCGCGCTCACCGGATCGGCGCTCGGCGGCGGGGCGGCGGCGCCTCCGCCCTGCGCGCGGGCGGCGGCCAGCTGCGCGCTGCGCAGCACCGAGCGGCAGTTCGTGTACTGGTCGGTGTCGGCCGGGATGTTGGCCAGCGCCTCGCGGTAGTCCTTCTGGCTGTAGGTGCCGTCGACCTTCTCGTCGCGGCAGGCGTCCTTGAGGAGCGCCTCGTAGTCGGCCTGCGCGGTCGCGGGCGCGAGCAGCGCCAGCGCCAGCAGGAGCAGCGCCGGCAGGGCGCGCAGCAGGGCTGTCGGCAGGGGCGGTCGCACGGCTCGGAGGGCGGCGCGGACGCTAGCAGTCCCCTCGCCCGGCGGAGACGCTTGC
>JALOLQ010000368.1 GCA_025455895.1 Solirubrobacteraceae bacterium | reverse complement strand
CGTCACCCGCTGGACCGAGCTTGAGGACGCGCTCGACCGCCTGCCGGTGGAACAACGTGTGCTCGTCGTGCTCGTGCACCAGTACGGCTACGACTACCGCACGGCGGCCGAAGTGGTCGGCATCCCGGAGGGGACGGTCTCGTCCCGCCTGGCCGCCGCCCGCCGCCGCCTGCGAGCGCTGCTCTGCGAACCGGCCGTCGTGCGGGAGCAGACCTCATGAGCGGTCGTCGCAGGCAACCTGTCGGTCGGGGCGCCGCAGGGGCGCCGCACGGGCGCCGCTGGGACGACGACCTCGGCCGCGAGCTCCGCGAGTCGCCGCTGCCGCCGCACGCACCCGATCACTTCGAGCGTATCCGCGAGCGGGTGCGCGAGCACGCGGGATCGGACGGCCTGCCACCGGCGGCGCCCGGTCGGTCCGGCACGCGGCGCGCGCCTCCGGCGGCGTCGCGGCGACGGCGCAGCATCCGCTTCGCGGCCGCGGCCGCTGCCGCGGCCGCCGTAGCCGCCGTGGCCGTGAGCTGGGCCGGCGTGCCCGGAGTCCAGCACTCCGCGCCGACTCCCGCCACGGCCGACACGGTGCTCGCGCGCGTACAACAGGCGCTCGAAAGGCTCGGGAGCATCAGCGGCGACGTGGTGGAGTACGGCACGGCCCGCGGTCACCCGTTCACCCAGCATGTCGGCTCGTTCACGTTCACCGCGCGTGGCGACTACCGCATCGAACAGACGGGCCAGGGCATCACGTTCACCTACGACGCCATCAGACGGGTCGCGCAGCGCTGCGTGTACCGTGACGGAGAGGCGCTGTACTCCGAGGTCGCGCGCGACCTCCCCGACCCCGGCCCGTTCTTCAGCCCCTGGATGGGGACGTCGCAGGTGCTCGACCGGAGCGTCGCGGCGTACGCCCGGGCGGTGATCGCGGAACTCGATCCCGACGTCCCCGTCACTCCCGTCGAATGGGAGGGCCGGCGGGCCTGGTCCGTCACCGTGCCCGAGCCCCTCGCGGGTGGTGGCGACGACGGTACGGCGCGCATCGTCGTCGACGTCCAGTCCGGATACCCGCTCGCGGTGGAGCACTGGAGCGCCGACGGCGAGGTGAGCGGCACCCGCATCCAGAACGTGCGCGTGGGCGACCACGTGCCACGCAGCCGCTTCACGCTCGCCGAGGGTGCAGGCGACAAGCTGCTGCCCATGAGCGAGCGGTTCCGCCGCCTGAGCCTGCAGCAGGCCGCCGCTCTGGGCTCCCGGGCGGCCACCGGCTTCACGCCGTACAGCGCCGGCTGGGTCCCTCGCGGCTACCGGCTGAGCGGCGTCACCGGCGCGGTCGACGGCGCCTTCCTCGGCGACTACCGGCCGGTGCGCGCCGGCGAGACCGGGTCGCTCACGGTGGTGCTCACCTACCGCCGCGGGTTCGACCGCTTCTGCATCGTGAGCCGCTGGCGCAGCGACAACCCGCCCGGGTCCGACGACCCGTTCGACGAGGATTCGGCGGCGCTCACCGAGTCCATCCCGGTCGAACTGACGTCGGGCAGTCTGCGCGGCGAGACGGCGAACGTCGTGCTGGGCCTGCCGGACTGGCCGCACCTGTACGTCACCACCGGCGCCGGCGGCAGCGTCTCGGTCAGCGTGGCCGGCGACCTCACGCGCGACGAGCTCGCGCGCATCGCCGGCTCCTTCCGGCCCATCGGGGACTGAGCTGTGCGCGCCGTCCGCGTCCACGAGTTCGGCGCCCCGGGCGTCCTCGTGCTCGAGGAGGTGCCCCGGCCGGAGTCTGTGCAGGGGGAGGTCCTCGTGCGTGTGCAGGCGGCGGGGGTCAACCCGGTCGAGACGTACGTACGGGCGGGCGCCTACAGCGAGCTCCCCGCCCTCCCCTACACGCCCGGCGTCGACGGCGCCGGCGTGCGCACGGACACCGGGGAGCGCGTCTACGTCACGGGTTCCCTCAGCGGCACCTATGCGGAGTACGCGCTCTGCCGCGAGGACGACGTGCGGCCGCTCCCGGACACGCTCTCGTACGCCCAGGGCGCGGCGCTGGGCACGCCCTACGCCACGGCCTACCGCGCCCTGTTCCAGCGCGCCGGTGCGAAGGCCGGCGAGCGCGTCCTGGTCCACGGCGCATCCGGCGGCGTCGGCCTCGCCACGGTCCAGTTGGCGCTCGCCGCCGGCCTCGCCGTGGCAGGCACCGCCGGCAGTGAGGCCGGCGCCGAGCTGGTCGCGGCGCAGGGCGCGGTACGCGTGCTCGACCACCACGACCCTGCGCACCTTGCCACCGCGGTGGAGCAGACCGGCGGCCGCGGCTTCGACCTCATCGTCGAGCTCCTCGCCAACGCCAACCTCGGCGCCGACCTCAAGGCGCTGGCGCCGCGCGGCCGCGTGATGGTCGTCGGCAGCCGCGGCGCGGTGGAGATTGACGCCCGCGATCTCATGAACGCGGAGGGCGCGATCCTGGGCATGCGGATGCCCAACGCGCGGCCCGACGAGATGGAGGCCGCGCGCGCCGGCGTCGACGCCGGGCTGCGCCGCGGCG
>JALOLQ010000367.1 GCA_025455895.1 Solirubrobacteraceae bacterium | reverse complement strand
CGACGGCCTGGCGCGCGGCCAGCGCGCCACCCTCGACTACATCGCCTTCGAGCCCGAGGAGCGCCCGATCGGCGTCCAGTTGTTCGGCTCCGACCCCGGGGTGATGGCCGAGGCGACCCGCATCCTCAACGAGCTGCCGGCGGAGCGCCGACCCGACCTGGTGGACATCAACATGGGCTGCCCGGTGCGCAAGGTGGTCAACCGCTGCGCGGGGGCGGCGCTGCTGCAGGACGTGCCGCGCATCCGCGCCATCGTCTCGGCGATGAGCGCCGCCAGCCGGCTGCCGGTGACCGCCAAGATCCGGCTCGGCTGGGACGGCGACTCGCGCAACGTGGTCGAGGTGGCGCAGGCGCTCGAGGACTCGGGGGCGGCCGCGGTCGCGATCCACGCCCGCACCCGCGCCGAGAAGTTCGAGGGCACGGCGCACTGGGACCTGATCGGCGAGGCCAAGCGGTCGGTCGGCATCCCGGTGATCGGCAACGGCGACGTGCGCTCCCCGGCGGACGCGCTGCGCATGCTGGAGACCACCGGCTGCGACGCCGTGATGCTCGGCCGCGCCGCCTTCGGCGACCCGTGGGTGTTCCGGCGCGTGCGGGCGGCGTGGGAGCGCGGCGAGACGCTGCCGCCGCCGACGGCCGACGAGCGCCTCGAGGCCGGGGTGCGCCACCTGCGCATGATGGTGGCGAGCGTGGGGGCCGACGCCGCGGCGCGCGAGATGCGCAAGCACGTCGCCTGGTACGTCAAGGGCCTGCCCCACAGCCACCGCGTGCGCGAGCAGGTCAACCGCACCCGCGGGGTGGAGGAGATGGTGGCGCTGCTCGAGGCCTATCGCGCCGAGCTGGCGCGGCTCGGCGAGCGGGGCTTCGCCGAGGTCTACGCCGGGGAGGCCGCGGCCGGCGGGGAGGGGGCGGCGGTTGCGTCCCCCTGAGCTGCGCCGCCTGCTCGGCGCGGTGCGCCGCGGCCGGGTGAGCCCGGCGGCCGCCGCGCGCGCCATCGAGGGGGCGCCGATGGAGCGCCTCCACTTCGCCACCCTCGACCACCAGCGCGCGCTGCGCGCCGGTTTCCCCGAGGTGATCTTCGGACAGGGGAAGACGCCGCAGGAGATCGTCGCCATCGCCGGCCGGCTCTACGAGCGCGGCGGCCTGGTGCTGGCGACGCGCGTGGATCAAGCCGGGCGCGCGGCGCTGGCCGCGGCCTTCCCGCGCGCCTCGATCCACCCGCGCTCGCGGGTGGTGGTGCTGCGCCGCCGCGCGCCCCGCCCGCGCGGCCGCGTGCTGGTGCTGTGCGCCGGCACCGCCGACCTGCCGGTGGCCGAGGAGGCGCTGCTGACCGCGCAGGCCATGGGCAGCCGCGCCGAGCTCGTCGCCGACGTCGGCGTCGCCGGCCTCCACCGCCTGCTGGCCCACCGCGACAAGCTGCGCTCGGCGCGCGTGCTGGTGGTGGTCGCGGGTCTCGAGGGGGCGCTGCCGAGCGTGGTCGGCGGGCTCACCGACCGGCCGCTCATCGCGGTGCCGACCAGCGTCGGCTACGGCACGCACTTCGACGGGCTGGCGCCGCTCCTCACCATGCTCAACTCGTGCGCCGCGGGGGTGACGGTGGTGAACGTGGACAACGGCTTCGGCGCCGGCTACGCCGCCCACCTCATCAATGCCGGCGCGCCGGCGCGGCGGGGGAAGCGGTGAGCCGCATCGCCTGGCTCGACCCGTTCTCGGGCATCAGCGGCGACATGATGCTGGGCGCCCTGGTGTCGGCCGGCTGGCCGGCGGCCGAGGCCGAGGGGCTGCCCGCGCGGCTCGGCCTCGCGGGGGTCACGGTGCGCGTCTCCGAGGCGCGCCGCGGGCCGTTCGCCGCCACCCGGGTCGAGGTGGAGGTGGCCGAGGAGCGCCAGCCGCACCGCCACCTGCGGCACGTCCGCGAGATCCTCGAGCGCGCCGAGCTGCCGGCCACGGCGCGCGGCCGCGCGCTCGAGGCGTTCGAGCGGCTGGCGAGCGCCGAGGCCGCGGTGCACGGCAGCACGCCGGAGAAGGTGCACTTCCACGAGGTCGGGGCGGCCGACGCGCTGGTCGATGTCGCCGGCGCGATGTGCGGGCTCGAAGCCCTCGGTGTGGCGCGCGTGCACTCGCGGCCGCCGCTGCTCGGGACCGGCACGGTGCAGTCCGAGCACGGCCTCATCCCGGTGCCGGCCCCGGCCACCGTGCGCCTGCTCGAGGGGCTGCCGGTCGAGATCGGCGACTTGCCGATGGAGATGACCACCCCGACCGGGGCCGCCATCCTCGCCACCGTGGTCGCGGACTGGGGCCCGCCGCCGCCGATGCGGCTGCTGGCGAGCGGGGTGGGCGCCGGCGGGCGCGATCCGAAGCAGCGTCCGAACGTGCTCCGGCTGCTGCTCGGCGAGACCGTCGAGTCCGCGCTCGGCCGCCGGCGCGTGGCGGTGCTGGAAACGGCACTCGACGACGAGAACCCGCAGTACGCGGCGGCGCTGGTGCCGGCGCTGCTGGAGGCCGGCGCGCTCGACGCCATGCTGGTCCCGA
>JALOLQ010000366.1 GCA_025455895.1 Solirubrobacteraceae bacterium | reverse complement strand
CGGCGGTCCCAGGCGCCGAGCGTGGCGGTCGAGACGAGCGAGAGCCGGGCCGAGTCGTGGAACGGGCCGGTCTGCGGGCCCATGAAGCGCCGCCACGGCGAGGTGTCCTCGTGCTCGGGATCGTCCGGGTTCTCGTACGCGCGCTCGCCCTCGCCGGCGACCGACCGCAGCGTCACCGGACGCCCGAGCCAGGCGCTGAGCGCCGCGTCGTCGTCGGCCCGGGACCCGTCGGGCAGCGTGATCTCGACGCCGCCGCGGGGGGTGAGCCGGGCGCCGGCGAAGAGCAGCGCCGGCTCGCGCCGGCCGGTCAGCCCGAGACCGGTCTGCTGGTCGAAGATCGCCCAGCCGCGATCGCCGGCGATCCCGTCCGGCGTGATCTCGGCGGCCTCGAGCCGCTCGCCCTGAAGCGATTTCACGGGGAACCGCCACACCTCGGCCACGCGCACGCCTGCGACGATACCCGCGCATGAGCCTCGCCAGCGCGATCCTCGCCCGCCGGATGCACCTGCCCCGCGCGCGCACGCGCGACGTCGTCGTCGAGCGTGACCTGCGCGTCCCGATGGACGACGGCGCCGTCCTGCTCGCCGACCGCTGGGTCGCCCGTGACCGCTGCGACGTCCCGCAGCCGACGGTGCTCTTGCGCTCGCCGTACGGGCGCGGCCAGGTCTTCGGGCTGCTGCTCGGCCGCCTGCTCGCCGAGCGCGGGCTGCAGGTCGTGATCCAGAGCGTGCGCGGCACGTTCGGCTCGACCGGCGAGTTCAGCCCGTTCGAGGAGCGCGAGGACGGCCTCGAGACGCTCGCCTGGCTGCGCGAGCAGCCGTGGCACCGCGGGCGGATCGGGATGGCCGGCGCCAGCTATCTCGGGCTCGTGCAGTGGGCGGTCGCCCCGGAGGCGGGCGACGACCTCGCCGCGCTGACGATCTCGGTCAGCGCCTCGCAGTTCCACGGCCAGGCCTACGCCGGCGGCAGCCTCTCGCTCGAGTCCTCCGGCTCGTGGCTCGTGCTCGTCGCCGCCCAGGAGCGCCGCCTCGCCCCGCTGCAGATGGCGCGCGCCCTGCGGCGCCTGCCGGCGCTGTTCGACGATGCGCCGATCAGCGAGTTCGACGCGCGCGCGACGGGCGCCCGCGTCGACTGGTTCCAGCAGGCGCTGGCGAACCCCGAGCGCGAGGACGACTGGTGGGTGCGACGGGACTTCGCCACGGGGGTGGGCGCGGTCCGCGCCCCCGTGCAGCTGATCGGCGGCTGGCAGGACATCTTCCTGCCCTGGATGTGCGAGGACTTCGCCGCGCTGCGGGCGGCCGGGCGCGAGGCGCAGCTGATCATCGGCCCCTGGTCGCACGGCGCCCCGGGACTTGCGGCGGCCGGCCTGCACGAGGGCGTTGCCTGGCTGCGGGCGCACCTGCTCGGCGACGAGCGGATGCTGCGCGCCCGCGCGCCGGTGCGGATCTGCGTGACCGGCGAGCGCCCGCCGGGCGGACGCTGGCGCGAGCTCGCGGACTGGCCGCCGCCGGGGCTGGGCGAGCGGCGGCTGTGGCCTGCTCCGGACGGCGTGCTGCGGGAGGACGGGCCGGCGCCGCAGGCCGGTGCGAGCGGCTACCGCTACGACCCCGCCCGCCCCACGCCGTCGCTCGGCGGTCCGGTGCTGCTCGCGCGCGAGCCGGTCACCGACAACCGTCCGCTCGAGGCCCGCGACGACGTCGTCAGCTTCACCACCGCGCCGCTCGAGTCCCCGCTCGAGGCGATCGGCCCGGCGCGGGTCGAGCTGCGCGCCCGGGCGAGCCGGCCGTACTTCGACCTGTTCGCGCGCGTGTGCGACGTCAGCCCCGACGGGGTCTCGCGCAACGTCTGCGACGCCCTCGCGCGCGTCGCCCCAGGGCGCTTCGCGCAGGACGCGGACGCGACCTGGACGGTCGGCTTCGACCTCTGGCCGATGGCGCACCGCTTCGCCGCCGGCCACCGCGTGCGGCTGCTCGTCGCCTCCGGCGCGCATCCGCGCTACGCGCGCAATCCGGGCACCGGCGAGCCACCCGGATCGGAGACCGCGCTCGAACCGGTCGACGTCGAGCTGCTCCACGGCGCGGCCGACCCGTCGGTGCTCGTGCTCCCGGCCGGCGGCGGGTAGCGTCCCGGCCGATGGGGTCCTTCTCGCGCAAGCCCAAGCCGACCGACCTGCACGTCGGCGACCCGCGCTTCGACGCCTGGGAGGTCGTCGGCGACTACGGCGACCTCGAGACGGCGAAGGCGTTCGCCGGCCAGCTCGGCGCGCTCGGGATCCCCTGCGTGCTCACGAGCGACTGGGATCTCGACCGCTTCGGCCGCGGCGACATCGCGCTGCGCGTCGAACCCGACCACTACGGCGACGCGACCGTCGCGCTCGACGGACTCGACCTGGACTGAGACTCAGCGCAGGAACCGCTCCATCGCGTCGTGCGTGAGGTGCGGGCGCTCGAACTGGGGCACGTGGCCACAGTCGAGCTCGAGGTGGCGCGCGGACGGGAGCACGCGGCGCACGTGCCGGGCGAAGGCGATCGGCA
>JALOLQ010000365.1 GCA_025455895.1 Solirubrobacteraceae bacterium | reverse complement strand
GCCCGGGAATCGTCGCGCGCTCCACGCGCGCGGACGACCGCCACACGCCCGGGGTCGATCCTCAACGGCCCCCGGGCAGGACACGAGGCCGCGCTGCGGCGTCGTGAGAGAGCGAAGCCCTGCGGGCGGGAGCGGTCACCCCCGAAGCCCTGCACGGCCCCAAGCCCGACCCAGCCCGCTCACCGCACCACGAGCTCCCGCCCGAACGCCCTCGTGAAGAGGTCGTTCTCGCGGGAGGCGGCCCAGCGGGGGACGCGGGCGTCGCCGTCGGTCATGAGGCGCAGGTCGACGCGTTCGTCGCCGACGTCGGCGTGGGCTTCGCGGACGAGTTGGTCGCGGCTGCGCTCGAGGTCCTCGGCGAGGCGCAGCAGCACCGCGCAGCGGTCGAGCAGGGCCGCGTCGCCCTTGCGCATCAGCGGCGCGAACGGGCCGAGGTCCGGCAGGCCCTTGCGGTGGTAGCGGACCATCTGCGCGATCAGCGCGGCCTCGCGCGGGGCGAAGCCGGGCAGGCCGGCGTTGAGGATCAGGTAGCGCGAGTGCTTGTGGTGGTCGTCGTAGTCCACCGCCACGCCGATGTCGTGCAGCAGGCAGGCGGCCCAGAGCAGCTCGCGCTCGACCGGGTCGCCGACGTGCAGCCCGGCGACGGCGAGCTCGTCGAACAGGCCGAGGGCGAGATCGGCGACGTGGAGCGTGTGGCGCGGCAGCAGGTCGTACTGGGCGGCGAGGTTCAGGACGCTCGCGCGGCGCACGTCGTCGAACCGCGGCTGCTCACGGTCGGCGAGCAGCCGCTCGAAGAACACGCCCTCGCGCAGCCCGGCCTCGGTCGTCTCGATGCCCTCGGCGCCCGCCGCCTCGAGGACCGAGGCCACGACGACGGCCCCGGCGAGCACGATGTCCCCGCGCGCGGGCTTGATCCCCGGGAACCGGCGCCGTTCGGTCACGGGCAGCTTCGCCAGCTCGCCGATCAGGTCCTCCAGGGCGGTGCGCTCGATCACGAAGCCCTGCACGCCGAACTCGGGCAGGCCGAGCCGGCGCTGCAGCGCGGCGGCCAGGTTGCGCACCGTGCCGCCGATCCCGACGAGCTGCCCGGCGTCCGCGAGCCAGTCCGCGCGTTCGAGCTTGCGGCGGACGTGGTCACGCAGTCGCGCGAGGTCCTTGCGGGCCGTCGGCCCGTCGCCGGGCAGGAAGCGCTCGGTCATCCGCACGGCGCCCAGGCGCCACGAGTCGAGCGCGGCGGCCTCGCGGCCGGCGACGCGCACGAGCTGCATCGAGCCGCCGCCGAGGTCGAGCACGGCGCCGTCCGCGAGCGCGGTCGAGTTCACCGCCGCCACGTACCCGGCGCGCGCCTCCTGCTCGCGCGAGAGCACGCGGATCTCCAGGCCGGACGTGGCCCGGGCCCGGCTCAGGAACGCGTCGCGGTTGGAGGCCTCGCGGATCGCGCTGGTGGCCACCACGTCGACGTCGCCGGGCCGGAGCCCGGCCGCAGCGGCGAAGTGGGCGAACACGTCGATCGCGGCGATCGCGCGCTCCACGCCGTCGGCCCCGAGCGCGCCGCTGTCGACCATCCCCGCGCCGATGCGCACCGGCTCGTAGATCTCGTCGGTGCGCTTCCACCAGCCGCCGAGCGCGGGCGGTCCCGGATCCGGCTGGGTGGTGAACACCACGAGCCGGAACGAGTTCGACCCGAGGTCCGCGACGGCGCTGCGCTCGGGCGGGGGGCTAGGCGCCACGCTCGATGAGCTCGATCCGGTAGCCGTCCGGGTCGCGCACGAAGCACAGCCGCGAGCCGCCCTCGCGGATCGAGTAGGGCGGCTTCTCCGGCTCGATGCCCTGCCCGGCCAGGCGGGCGAGCGTCGCGTCGAGATCCTCGGCGGTGATCGCGATGTGGTTGTAGCCCGTGCCGAGCTCGTAGGCGTCGACGCCGAAGTTGTAGGTCAGCTCGAGCCGCGGACCGTCGCCCGGCAGGCCCATGAAGACGTTGATCGCCTCGTCGCGGATCGGCATCCGGCCGACCTCCTCGAAGCCCAGCGCCTCGTAGAAGGCGACGGAGCGGTCGATGTCGCCGATCCGGTAGCAGGTGTGGATGAGCTCGGCCATGGCCGGCAGCCTACCCGCGCGCGGCCGCTGCGCCCGTGTCGTAGCCTGACGGCATGATCGTCGAGCGCGCGCTGCTGCCGGACTTCCTCACCAACACCTACCTCGTCGGCGAGCCCGGTGGGGCCGGGTTCTTCGTCGACGCCGGCGGGCCCGTCGCCCCGCTGATCGAGGCGGCCGCGCGCGAGCAGATCACCCCGACGCACGTGCTGCTCACCCACCACCACTACGACCACGTGGCGGCGCTCGGCGACCTGCTGGAGCGCTGGCCGGACCTCGAGGTGCTGATCCACCCGGCCGAGCGCGAGCTGGTCCCGCAGGCGACCGGCGAGCTGGTGCCCGGCGAGCCGGTGCGGATCGGCGACCTGGAGGTCGCGGTGCTGCACACCCCGGGCCACACCGCGGGCATGGTCGCCCTCGTGGTCGGCGGCCAGGTGTTCACG
>JALOLQ010000364.1 GCA_025455895.1 Solirubrobacteraceae bacterium | reverse complement strand
CCGGCCTGGATGATCGTCTCGAGCGTGTAGGTGAACTTCGAGACGACCGCCATCTGGATCGCCGCCTCGCGGTTGTAGGCGCGGAAGCCGGAGGTCGTGTCGGGCACGCCGGTGTCCGAGGCCTGGCGCACGACCCACGAGCCGAGCTTCTGCAGGCGCTTCTTCAGCGGCGAGAAGTGCTCGATCGAGTCGGTCTGGCGGTCGCCGACGACCATGTCGGCGTCGCCGGCCACGATCGGGGCGACGAGCTTCGGGATGTCGCCGCCGTAGTACTGGTTGTCGGCGTCGGTGTTGACGATCACGTCGGCGCCGAGCTTCAGGCCCGCGTCGAGCCCCGCCTGGAAGCCCGCGGCGAGCCCCTTGTTGTTCGTCAGGCGGACGATGTGGTGCACGCCGTTCGCGCGCGCGACCTCGATCGTGCGGTCGGTCGAGCCGTCGTCGATCACGAGCCATTCGACGGTGTCGAAGCCCTCGACCTCGCGCGGGAGGTCGGCGAGCGTCGCCGGGAGGGTCGCCTCCTCGTTGAGGCACGGGATCTGGATGATGAGCTTCATGCGCGCAGACGAGGGTACGCCGTCGGCCGGGCGAGTCGGAGGAACGGCGCGCGCTGGGCGCTGACGGTGCCGTACACTCGCCCACCCAGTATGCCGGACGCCGGGGCGGCAGGTCGTGCCCCGCGACGGCCCTGAGCCCTCGTGACGACGCCCCCCGCCCCGACGACGTCCCCGACCGGCGCGCCGGGTGCCCCGCCGGCGGCCGCGCCGACCCCGCGGGGGCCGGCCCGCCCGGCGCTCAGCTGGCCGCTGCTGGCGCTCGTCGCGCTGTGCGTGGGGACGCTCGTCGCGACGATCGTCTACCCGACGTACTCGAACTACGACTCGATGTACTCGCTCGTCTGGGGACGCGAGCTGCTCGACGGGCAGCTCCCGTCGTTCGAGGCCTACCGCGCGCCGACCCAGCACCCGCTGGCGGTGCTCTTCGGCGCGCTGCTCGCGCTCTTCGGCTACAGCGGCGACCGCCTGCTCGTGCTCGCGACGCTCGTGAGCTTCGTCGTGCTCGCCGTCGTCCTCTACCAGCTCGGGCGCACCGCGTTCACGGCGCTCGTGGGCCTGATCGCGGCGGTCATCCTCTGCACCCGCTTCGACTTCCCGTTCCTCGCCGCGCGCGGCTACCTCGACATCCCGTACCTGGCGCTCGTGCTCTGGGCGGCGCTGCTCGAGGCGCGCCGCTCGCGCCGCGGCCGGCCGGTGCTCGTACTCCTGCTGCTCGCCGGGCTGCTGCGCCCGGAGGCCTGGCTGCTGAGCGGCCTGTACTGGCTGTGGCTGTTCCCGAAGGCCTCCTGGCGCGAGCGGATCGTGGACGCGCTGCTCGTCGGCGCGGCGCCGCTGATCTGGGTGGCGACGGACTTCGTCGTCACCGGGGACCCGCTCTACTCGCACACGCACACCAGCGGGCTCGCCGAGGAGCTCGGGCGCCAGAAGGGCCTCGCCGAGGTGCCCGGGGCGATGATGAGCTTCCTCAAGTCGCTCGTGAAGTTCCCGGTCGCCGTGGCCGGCGCGGCCGGCCTCGCGCTCGCCGTGTGGCTCGTGCCCACGCGCACCCGGGTGCCGCTCGCGCTGCTCGTGGCCGGCCTGGGCACCTTCCTGCTCGTCGGCGCGGCCGGCCTGTCGGTGATCAACCGCTACCTGCTGGTCCCCTCGCTGATGGTGATGCTGTTCGCCGCCTTCGCCGTCGGCGGGTTCACCGTGCTCCAGGAGGGGCGGCTGCGCCAGGTGTGGACGTGGCTCGCCGTCGCCGCGGTCGCCTTCGCGGCGGTCTGGACGCTGCTGCGGGTGGACCTGAACCGGCTTTCGGGCGAGCTCACCTTCCGCGGCGACTCGCGCGCGGCGCTCAAGAGCCTGCTCGAGGACCCGCAGGTCCGCGCCGCCGCCGCGTGCGGGCCGATCACCACCCCGAACCACAAGCTCGTCCCCGACGTGCGCTGGATCCTCGACCTCCCGGAGCCGCGGGTCCTCGCGCGCAGCGACCGCGACGCCTCGGCGGGCGTGGACACCGGCGTCGCGCTCCTGGCGGCTCGCCGCTCGGTGCTCCTGCGCCAGGGCTTCAACCCCGACGACGACAGCGCCGCCGACACGCTGCTGAACGTCCCGCCGCCCGGCTTCACGCGGATCGCCGGCAACGCGTTCTACGCCGCCTACGCCCGCTGCGCCTGACCCGGGCCGGCCGCGGCGCTCCCCTATCCTCAGCCAGACGGTGAGCACGTCCGCGACCGACCAGCAGCTGCTCGACCGGGCGATCGAGCTCGGCCGCCGCGGGCTGGGACGCGTGAGCCCGAACCCCACCGTCGGCGCGGTGATCGCCCGCGACGGCGAGGTGCTCGGCGAGGGCTGGCACCGCGAGTACGGGGGGCTCCACGCCGAGGCCGAGGCGATCGCCGCCGCCGGCGACGCCGACCTCGCGGGCGCCACGCTCTACGTCTCGCTCGAGCCGTGCTGCCACCAGGGCAAGCAGCCGCCGTGCACCGAGGCGATCCTCGCCGCGGGCATCCGGCGCGT
>JALOLQ010000363.1 GCA_025455895.1 Solirubrobacteraceae bacterium | reverse complement strand
GGCGGGTGTGGATCTTCATCGTCCCGGACACCAGGCGCGAGGCGCCCGCGCCCGCGCCCCAGCGCATCGCCGCGTCGGCGGCGGCCTCGCAGACCGCCGCGTGATCGGCCAGGCCGAGGTAGTTGTTCGAGCAGAGCAGCAGGACGGGCCGGCCGTCGAGCATCACCCGCGGGCCCTGCGCCCCGGTGACCATCCGCATGCGGCGGTAGAAGGCCGCTCGCCCGCAGCTCCTCGAGGCGCGCGTCGAGGTCGCCCATCGGACCTAGGCCGTCGTCTCCTCGGCCTGGAGCGCGTCCGGCCAGGCGTTCGGCGCCCCGTCCGGCCGCGGCGGGACGGCCTTGTCGGCGGCGCGATAGCGCAGCTGGGACGACGGGTCCCAGAGGTTCACCTCGAGGTCGGCCTCGCCGCTGGGTGTGTAGTCGTCGAGGAACGTCTCGGTGACCTGCGGGGTGTCGCCCTCGAGATGGCCGGAGCGGTTGTCGGGCCGCGGGTTGGCGCCGTTGTCGGGCTGGCGGGCGATGTTCAGCCCCTGGGCCTCGAACATCGCGCGGTCCTCCTGCGGCGTGTTGCCGAGCGTCGTGAGGAAGTTGCCCATCATCACGCCGTTCACGCCGGCGCGGACCGCGAGGCCCTGGAGCTCGCCGAGGTTCTGCACGCGGCCGCCGCAGAGGCGGAACAGGGCGTCCGGCAGGATCAGCCGGAAGATCGCGACCCACTTCACGGCCTCCCACGGGTCCATCAGCTCGCGGTCGCCGAACTTCGTCCCCGCCTTCGGGATCAGCAGGTTGATCGGGACGCTCGTCGGGTCGACGCTCGCCAGCTCGAAGGCCATCTCGACGCGCTGCTCGGGCGTCTCGCCGAGGTTGAGGATGCCGCCGACGCAGGTCTCGAGCCCCGCCTCGCGGACGGCTTCGATCGTGCGCAGCCGCCCCTCGTAGCGCACGGTGGTCGAGACCTCGGGGTAGTAGGACTCCGCCGTCTCGACGTTGTGGTGCACGCGCTGCACGCCGGCGTCCTTGAGCTGCTGGGCGCGCTCGACGCTCATGTGGCCGATCGAGGCGCAGCGCTTGAGGTTCGTCTGCTCGGCGACGAGCCGCACGCCGTCGAGGAACTTCTGGAAGTCCCGCCGCGAGAGCCCCTGGCCCTGGGTGACCATGCAGAACCGGTGCGCGCCGGCCGCCTCGGCGGCCTTCGCGTGCTCGAGGATCTGCTCGGGCTCCATCATCGCGTGCATCGGCGTCTCGGCCTCGGCGAACCGCGACTGCGCGCAGAAGCCGCAGTCCTCCGCGCAGCCGCCGGACTTCGCGTTGACCAGCGAGCACAGGTCGGTGCTGTCGCCGAACCGCTCGACGCGGGCCGCCCAGGCCCGCTCGACGAGCGCCTCGATGTCCCGCGGGTCGCGCAGCGCTCCGAGCTCGAGGGCCTCGGCGGGCGTGATGAGGGGCGGCATGGTGCGGGTTCCTCCGGGGGGTCGACGACGTCGGCGCGGAGCGTGTCACCGCGCCCGGACGGCTCGCGCGGGCGCTCAGGCGCCGGAATCCGGCGGGTCGAGCTCGGCCAGGAGCGGCGCGTGGTCGCTCGGCTTCGGGCCCTTGCGGAAGTCGCGGTCGATCCCGCACGAGCGCAGGCCGCCGCTCAGGGCGGCGCTCACGAGCAGCAGGTCGATCCGCAGCCCGAGGCCGCGGTGGAAGTGGCCCTGGCGGTAGTCCCACCAGGTGAACCCCGGGGCGCCGGGCTCGAGCACCCGGAAGGCGTCCACCAGGTCACCGCGCTCCTGCACCGCGCGCAGCAGCGTGCGCTCCTCCTCGGTGACGTGCGTGGCGCCCGCGAACGCGGCCGGGTCGTAGACGTCGACGTCCTGCGGGGCGACGTTCATGTCGCCGCCGATCACGAGCGGCGTCCCGGAGAGCTCGCCGGCCCGCTCGGCCATCGCCTCGAGGAAGCGGAGCTTCTCGGCGAACGTCTCGCTGCCGACCTCGCGGCCGTTGACGACGTAGACGCTCGCCGCGCGCAGCCCGAGCCCCGGCACGTCGGCCTCGACCCAGCGCGCCTCCTCGCCGCGCACCTCGCCGGGCAGGCCCGCCCGCACCGGCTCGAGGCCGAGCTCGGCCTTCGCGAGCACCGCCACGCCCGCCCAGCGCCCGCCGCTGTGATGGTGGCTGAGCCAGCCCGCCTCGCGCAGCTCCGCCTCGGGGAACTGGTCCGGCGCGACCTTCGTCTCCTGGAGCAGCAGCACGTCCGGCGCGTGGGCCTCGAGGAACTCGAGCACCCGCGGCAGCCGCGCGCGCAGCGAGTTGACGTTCCAGGTGGCGAGGATCATCGGCCGAGCCAGCGCGCCGCGCGCTTCTCGGCGAACGCGCGCACGCCCTCGCGCATGTCCTGCGACTCGAAGCAGGCCTCGCGCAGCGCCACGAGCGCGCGCTCGGTCTCCGGGTCGAGCGCGCCCTCGGCGCGCAGCAGCT
Source organism: Solirubrobacteraceae bacterium (assembly GCA_025455895.1). Classification (GTDB taxonomy): domain Bacteria; phylum Actinomycetota; class Thermoleophilia; order Solirubrobacterales; family Solirubrobacteraceae; genus F1-60-MAGs163. The sequence continues at coordinate 314 of JALOLQ010000363.1, read as the reverse complement.
CGCGGAAGACCCGCTTGTTCCCGCGCACGCTCAGCGGCGCGTTCTGCGCCAGCTCCGCGGCCCAGTCCAGCGAGGCGGACTCGAGCGCGTCGGGGCCGACGACGTCGTTCACGAGCCCCCAGTCGAGGGCGGTTCCCGGGCTGATCCGGCGCCCGACGAGGAACAGCTCGCGGGCGCGCGGCGCCCCGATCGCGTCGATGAAGCGCCGGATGCCCGTGTGGCCGTAGACGAGGCCGAGCTTCGCGGGCGGCATCCCGAACTGGGTGCCGTGCGCCGCGATCCGCAGGTCGCAGGCCAGCGCGAGCTCGAGGCCG
>JALOLQ010000362.1 GCA_025455895.1 Solirubrobacteraceae bacterium | reverse complement strand
AGATCGGCCCGGTCACCGCCTTCGCCCGCGAGGCCGCGGCGGTGCTGCTTCCGTTTCCCGAGAGCGCCGGAATGGGCTGGGGCCTGGACGCGCACTGGTCCGCCCTGGCGCGCGAGCACGGCTGGCCGATCGGCGTGGTCGACGCGACGCCGATCGCCCACACGCTGCGGCCCGCCGCCGCGACCTACCCGCGCGAGGCGGCCGCAGCCGCGGCGCGCCGGTTCCTCGACGGCCGGGCGTACGTGACCCGCGACGAGGTGCGGACGCTGGCGGTCCACCGGTGAAGGTCCTGATCGTCGCCGAGTTCTACCCGCGCGCCGAGGACCCGGTGCTCGGGATCTGGGCGCACGAGCAGGCGCGCGCGGCCGCCGCCGCCGGGGCCGAGGTGCGCGTCCTCGTCCTGCACCGGGTGATCCCGCCCGCGGCGACGCCGCCGCGCGAGCGGCTCGGGGCGGCGCTGCGCCTCGCGCGCCATCCGCGCGAGCTCGAGCTGGACGGCGTCCGCGCGCGCTACGTGCGCTACGTCTCCCCGCGCAAGGACCGGTCCTACGGCGCCTGGGGCCGCTGGGCCGCCCCGGCGCTGCGGCTCGCGCTCGCCCGGCTGCGGCGCGACTTCCCGTACGACCTCGTCCACGCCCACAACGCTGTGCCCGCCGCCGACGCCGTGCTGCGCGCCGGCGCGGGCGAGCCGCTCGTCATCTCCGAGCACGGAGCCGACGTCTTCCACACCGCCGTGCGCCACGCGGACGGGCGCGCGGCGATCGAGCGGGCGTTCGGCGCGGCCCGGCTCGTGCTCGCCAACAGCGGCGGCATCGCCCGCGCCTGCACGGCGCTCGGCGCCGCGCAGACGCGCGTCGTGCGCCTGGGCACGGACCTGCCCGCCGCGCGGACGACCGCCGCCGGGCCGCCGGAGCTCGTCACGGTCGCGCACCTCGTCGAGCGCAAGCGCCACGCCGACGTCCTGCGCGCGCTGTGGGCGCTGCGCGACCGGCGCCCGGACCTGCGCTACGTCGTGATCGGCGACGGGCCCGAGCGCCCGCGGCTGGAGCGGCTCGCCGCCGACCTCGGGCTCGCCGAGCGCGTCAGCTTCACCGGCCAGCTCGAGCACGGCGCCGCGCTCGAGCGCGCGCGGCGCGCGGCGCTGTTCGTGATGCCGAGCGTCGACGAGGCGTTCGGCGTGGCCTACGTCGAGGCGATGGCGGGCTGGGTGCCCGCGCTGGGCGCGTTCGGCGAGCCGGGGCCGGCGGAGATCACGCACCTCGGCGACGGGCTGCGGCTCGTGCCCCCCGGCGACGTCGAGCGCCTCGCCGGGGCGATCGACGCGCTGACCGCCGACCGCGCGCTGCTGCGCGACCTCGGCGCCCAGGCCCGCGCGACCGTCGAGCGCGCCTTCACCTGGGAGGCGTGCGGGCGCGCGACGGTCGCGGCCTACGCGGAGGCGCTCGGGCGATGAGGCCGGTCCTGCTCGTCACGAACCACGTCCCCCCGGACCGCGTGCCCTCGCTGCGGGCGCTGCACGCCGCCGAGGGGCTCGAGGTCGCGATCTACGCCGGGCGCCTGCACCACGCGACGGCCGGCGTGGAGGACCCGGGCGTCCCGTTCGTGCGCACCGGTCAGCGGGCCGTGCACGCGCTGGCCGCGAGCGGCCGGTTCCGGGCGGTGATCGCCACGAGCGCCGGGCGGATCGCGCTGCCCGCCGCGTACCTCGGCGCCCGCCGCGCGGGCGTCCCGTTCCTGTGGTGGACCGGGATCTGGGCGCCCGTGCGCACTCCCGCCCACGTCGCCGGAGCGCCGCTGATGCGTGCGATCGAGCGCGGCGCGGACGCCACGATCGCCTACGGCCCGCACGTCGCGGCCTACGCCCGCCGGCGCGGCGCGCGCAACGTGCACGTCGCCCCGCAGGCGGTGGACGTCGGCTTCTGGTCGGCCGCCGGCGACCGCCATGCCGCCCGGCGGGCGGCCGGCGACCCGGCGTTCCTCGTGCTGTTCGCCGGCCGCGACGCACCCGGCAAGGGCCTCGGCGTGCTGCTCGAGGCCTGGGCGCGCTCGGGCCTGGCCGCCGAGGGCGGCGTGCTCGCGCTCGCGGGCGCGCCGGGGGACGGCCCGGGCGTCCTGCCGCTGGGCTCGCTCGCGCCCGAGAAGCTGCGCGACTTCTTCACCGCCGCCGACGTTGTGGTGGTGCCATCGGTGCCCACGCGAGCGTTCCGCGAACCGTGGGCGCTGGTGGTCAATGAAGCCATGCACCAGTCCGCCGCCGTGATCGCCACCGACGCCGTCGGCGCCGCCGCCGGCGGCCTCGGGCGCGAGGGCCAGACCGGGCGCGACGTGCCCGCGGGCGACGCCGGGGCGCGGGCCGCCGCCCTGCGCGCGCTGCCCGCCGCCCCCGCCGAGCGCGCGCGGCTCGCGGCGGCCGGCCACGCGGCGGCCGCGCGGCACACGCCGCAAGCCTGGGCGCAGGCGGTCTCCGGGGCCCTCGCAAGCGTCTCCGCCGGGCGAGGGGACTGCTAGCGTCCGCGCCGCCCTCCGAGCCGTGCGACCGCCCCTGCCGACAGCCCTGCTGCGCGCCCTGCCGGC
>JALOLQ010000361.1 GCA_025455895.1 Solirubrobacteraceae bacterium | reverse complement strand
CGATCTTCCGCTCGACGGCGCTTCTGGTCTCCGTGGGCGAGGAAGGTTCCGGATGGGGTCGGCTTGGCGCCGCTACCGCACCTGTGCGCCCAGGCGGCGGCGCTGACCGGCCGTCCGGCCGGGTGCTAGCGTCGCTCTGATGCCCGCCGTCCCGAACACCGAGCCGGTTCCGCAGCGCGTCGCCGCGATCCGGGAGCAGCTGGCGGCGCTCGAGGCCTACCTCGATCCCGACGGGCTCACGCGGCAGGTCGCCGAGCTCGAGGGGCGCATGGGCGCGCCGGGGTTCTGGGACGACCAGGAGGCCGCGGCGAAGACGAGCGCCGAGCACGCGCGGGCGACGCGCAAGCTCGAGACCTGGCAGGCGCTCGAGCGCGACGTCGACGACCTCGACGCGATGATCGAGCTGGCCGAGGAGGACCCGGAGCTCGCCGGCGAGCTCGACGAGCAGCTCGCCTCGGCCGAGGATCGCCTCGGCGCGCTCGAGGAGGAGCGGCTCTTCTCCGGCCGCTACGACGCCGGCGACGCGCTCGTGACGATCAACGCCGGCGCGGGCGGCACCGACGCCCAGGATTGGGCCGAGATGGTGCTGCGGATGATGATGCGCTGGGCCGAGCGCCGCGGCTTCGCCGTCGAGCTGCTCGAGGCGAGCCCGGGGGAGGAGGCCGGCATCAAGTCGGCGACCTTCCGCGCCGAGGGCGAGAACGCCTACGGGCTGTTCGGCGCCGAGCGCGGCGTGCACCGGCTCGTGCGGCTCTCCCCGTTCGACTCGGCCAACCGCCGCCAGACGTCGTTCGCCGGCGTCGAGGTCGCGCCGGTGGTGGACGAGGTCGGCGACGTGGAGATCGACGACGACGACCTGCAGATCGACACCTACCGCGCGTCCGGTGCGGGCGGCCAGCACGTCAACAAGACCGACTCGGCCGTGCGCATCACCCACCGCCCGAGCGGGATCGTCGTGCAGTGCCAGAACGAGCGCTCGCAGTCCGCCAACAAGGACACGGCGATGAAGATGCTGCGCGCGAAGCTGCTCGAGCTCGAGGAGCGCAAGCGGGCCGAGGAGATCGCGCGCGAGAAGGGCGAGGCGCAGGACGTGAACTTCGGCTCGCAGATCCGCTCGTACGTGCTGCACCCGTACACGATGGTCAAGGACCACCGCACGAGCTTCGAGATGGGCGACGCGCAGCGCGTCCTCGACGGGGACCTCGACGGGTTCGTGCGGGCCGAGCTGCTGCGCCAGGCGCAGGGCGCGGCCTCGCCGTGAGCGACGCGCCGCTGAGCGAGCAGCCGACCGCGCCGTATCTCGACGCGGTGATCGCCTACGGCTTCCGCGGCGCGGGCCGCTTCCACGTCCCGGGCCACAAGGGCGGGCAGGGCGCCGACCCCGGCCTGCTCCACGCGCTCGGCGAGGACGCGCTGCTGCTCGACGTGCCGCAGGACATCCGCGGCATCGACGTCGGACCGTCCCCGACGCCGTACGAGCGCGCCGAGCGGCTCGCCGCCGAGGCCTACGGCGCGCGGCGCTCGTGGTTCCTCACGAACGGCGCGACCCAGGGCAACCACGCGCTCTGCCTGGCGCTCGCGCCGCTCGGCGCCCCGGTCGTCGCGCAGCGCAACTCGCACGCGTCGATCGTCGACGGGCTCGTGCTCAGCGGCGGGCGGCCGACCTTCGTCGCGCCCGAGTACGACCCCGAGCTGGGGATGGCGCACGGGGTCACGCCCGAGGCCCTCGCCGCGGCGCTCGAGCGCACCCCCGGGGCGCGGGCGGCGTTCATCGTCTCGCCCACCTACTACGGCATGGCCGCCGACGTCGCGGCGTGCGCCGCGGTCTGCGCGGCGGCGGGCGTGCCGCTGGTGGTCGACCAGTCGTGGGGGGCACATTTCGGCTTCTCGGACCTGCTCCCCGCGAACGCGCTCGCGCTCGGCGCGGACGCGGTGCTCACCAGCACCCACAAGCTCGCCGGCTCGCTCACCCAGAGCGCGATCCTGCACCTGGGGGACACCGGCCGGATCGACGAGGCGGCGCTCGCCCGGGCGGTGCGGATCGTGCGCTCGACGAGCCCGAGCTCGCTGCTCATGGCCTCGCTCGACGCCGCGCGCCGCCAGCTCGCCGTCCACGGCGAGCAGCTGCTGCACGAGACGGTCGCGGCGATCGGCGCGGCGCGCGCGAAGCTGCACGCGATCGACGGCGTCGAGCTGCTCGACCAGGAGCTCGTCGGGCGGCCGGGGATCGCCGCGTACGACCCGCTGCGGATCGTGCTCGACGTGCGCGGCACGGGCTGCACCGGGATGGAGCTCGCGGACGCGCTGCGGCGGATGTACGACGTGCACGCCGAGCTGGCGACGCAGTCGACGATCGTGTTCGTGGTCGGCATGGGCGAGCGCGCCGAGGCGCTGCGGCGGCTCGCCGGCGACGTCGAGGAGGCGGTGCGGCGCCTCGCGCGGGCCGACGTGGAGACGCGGCCGATCTACCAGCCGGCCGAGATCCCCGAGCTCGTCGTGCCCCCGCGCGAGGCGTTCCTCGGCGACGCCGAGCGGGTCCCGGTGGACGCCGCCGTCGGCCGGATCTCCAGCGAGTC
>JALOLQ010000360.1 GCA_025455895.1 Solirubrobacteraceae bacterium | reverse complement strand
GCACGTTCACGCCGAACACGACGGCCGCCATCAGCAGCACGTCGGCGGCGGTGCTCACGCGCTCGCCCCGCCTCCCCGCGCGCGCAGGCCGCGCGCGGCCCCCAGCAGCCAGCGCACCTCCTCGGGGCGCACCGCGCGCACGGCGAGCAGCACGAGCGGGATCACGAGGAACACCGCCAGGCGCGAGAGGAACCCGCCGGCGCCGCTCGTCGGCAGCAGGACGTTCCCCGCCACCGCGATCCCGCCGGCGACGAGGATCAGCGCAGCGATCCGCGCCCACTCGAAGCGCACCGCGAAGACGCGGCGGGTGAGCAGCCACAGCACCGCGAGCATCGCGACGTACGAGGTGCACAGCGCGATCGCCGCGCCCTCGATCCCCAGCGGCGGCACGAGCCAGACGAGCACGCCGACGTTCACCACGAGGCCCGTGATGGCCGCGGGCAGCGTGCGCTTCGCGCGGCCGGCGATGGAGACGAGCACGAGGTAGAGGCCGTAGAGCGCCCAGCCGAGCGCGAGCCACGGCAGCGCCTCGTGCGCCGGGTAGAAGTCCGGCGCGGCGAGCAGGCGCACGACCCAGCGCCCGAGCAGCGTGAAGCCCGCGACGAGGCAGCCGGTGATCAGCAGGTAGGCGGTCGTCACGCGCGCGTAGAGCCGGGCGGCCTGCGCGTCGTCGGCGATCGAGTAGGCCAGCGGCGGCCACGCGAGCTGGAAGCCGCGCACGAGCACGATCACCACCGTCGCGAGCTTCACCGCGACCGAGTAGCGCCCGGCCGCCGCCGGGCTCTCGGCGCGCAGCAGGTAGGTGCGGTCGATGACGTTCAGCAGGAAGACGGCGGCGTCGGCGGCGATCGTCGGCGCGCCGAAGCGCAGCAGCGGGCCGAGCGGCGTGCGCCCGCCGACCCGCGCGGGCACGCCCACGTGCTCGCGCAGCGCGAGCGTCCAGAGACCGACGAGCACGACCGCCGAGGCGGCGTAGTTGCCGAGCACGTAGCCGCGTGCGCCTTCGTCGAGGACGACGACGAGCAGCACGGTGAGCGCCACGGTGAGCAGGACGTTCGCCACCGAGGCGCGCAGGTACGTGCGCCGGCGCTCCTGCACGCGCAGCAGCGCGTAGGCGATCTCGAGGTTCGTGAACGCCCAGATCCCGAAGACGCCGAAGGCCATCAGCGTCGCGTCGCGCGTGCCGAGCACGAGGCGGCTCAGCGGGCCGGCGAGCAGGACGCCGGCGAGCAGCGCGAGCGTGGTCGAGACGAGGACGAACGTCGTCGTCGTCCGCGCGAGCCGGCGGCGGCGCGCGGGGTCCTCGTCGTCGAACCAGTGGCGCAGGAACGCCTCGCCCATCCCCGCGCGCAGCAGGATGCTCGCGAGGATCACGAGCGTCAGCAGCGTCTCGGCGTAGCCGAAGTCTTCCGGGGTGAGGAACCGCGTGTAGAGCGGCAGCGTGAAGAGGGCGAGGAAGCCCGCCACCAGCCCGGCCGCCTGGTAGGCGGCCCCGGACGCCGCCAGGCGCTTGAGGTACCCCTCCATCCGCCCGCGCCACGGTACCCGCCGGGCCGGGCGGGGCTAGGGTTGGCCGCGCATGGCCCCGCCCGCCGACGAGCGCCCGCCCCTCTGCGTCCTGCTGCTCCCGCGCGAGCTCGAGCGGTTCATCCTGCGCGACCAGGCCGAGGACCTGCTGCGCGCGCCGAACGTCGTCGCGGTCGACCCGCCGCGCGTCCCCTACGGCGCCTTCGGCCGGATGCCCGAGGCGCTCGCCGACGGCCTCGGCGCCCGCAGCGCCCGGCGGCTCGTGCGCACGCTGCGCCGCGACCGCGGCGAGCCGCGCGTCGTCGTGATCTACCACCCGCTCCAGTACCCGCTCGCCCGCGGGATCCTCGCCGTCTGCGACGGGTGCGAGCTCTGGTACGGGCGCTGGGACCGCTACGAGCGCGCCTACGACGCCGACCCGGCGCGGCGCGAGCGGCTCGGGCTGCTGCACGAGCTGGCCGCCGCCCGCTCCTCGCTGACCTTCGCGGCCTCCGGCGAGCTCGCGCGGCTCGAGCGCGAGGCCGGCCGCACGGCCGAGGTCGTCCCGCCCGCCGCGGACCTCTTCCCCGCGCCGGACCCGCAGGGCACCGTCGTCGCGCTCTCGCTCGGCCACCTCGGCTGGCGCAACGACTGGGCGCTGCTGCATCAGGTCGCCGAACGCCTCGGCGACCGGCTCGTGCTGCTGCTCGTCGGCGCCTGGCACGAGGAGGAGTGCGCCGGCGACGCGGACTTCGCCGCCTGCCGCGCGCACCCGTCGCTCGTCTGGCTCGGCGCCCAGCCGGACGCCGCGGTCTCGCGGCTGCTGCTCGCCGCCGACGTGGGGATCGTCCCCTTCCGGCAGGAGCCGTTCAACGACGCCGGGCTGCCGACGCGGATCCTGAAGTACGCGCGCCTCGGGCGACGCACGATCAGCCCGCCGCTGGCGGGGACGCGCACCTGGGAGCGCGCGGTGACGTTCGCCGACGGGCCCGAGGCGTTCGCCGAGGCGCTGCTCGCGCAGGCCGGCCGTCGCGCCGCGCCGGACCTCGAGCTGCGCGAGTGGGCGCTCGGGCAGAGCGCGCGCGTGCTCAACGGGCCGCTGTGGACGCGGCTCGAGGAGCTGCGCGTCGCGCGCGACGCGTGAGCTACGGGCAGCTCACGTACGCCGCGTAGTGGCCGACCCGGCCGACGCGCTCGAATCCGGGATCGGGCGCGTTCGTCGAGGGCGGGGTGCCGTCGGCGAAGCCGAAGCGCTTCAGCGTCTTGCGGTCGGCGAAGAACAGCGCGACGCCCGTGTCGCGGCGCTTCGCCGAGCGCGCCCCGACCTCGCCCTGCGCGGCGTCGAGGATCCAGCGCACGTCGGGGACGAGCCGGTAGTTCGGCAGCGTCACCGGCCCGCAGGCGCGCCCGCGGCGGACCTCCGGCAGCGCGAGCACGCCGACGAGGTCGTCGTGGGTCGAGCGGATGTAGCGCACCTCGGTGACGAGCCGGTCCACCACCGACGCGCGCGCGACGATGAAGCCCGCG
>JALOLQ010000359.1 GCA_025455895.1 Solirubrobacteraceae bacterium | reverse complement strand
CGTCGCGCCCGCGGCGCCGCCGGCGGCACCCCGGCGCCGCGACGGCGGACGGCCGCGCGGCCGGCCGTGCCCACGACGCCCATGCCCGCCAGCGCGCCGAGCGCGAGCAGCCGGCGCCCGAGCTGCTCGAAGCGCAGGACCTCCCAGCCCTCCTGCGCCGCGACGCGCGCGAGCTCGGCATCCGGGTTCACCGCGACCGGATGCCCGACGAGCCGCAGCATCGGCAGGTCCGACTCGGAGTCCGAGTACGCATAGGACGCGGCGAGGTCGAGCCCTTCGGCCTCGGCGAGCGTGCGAATCCGCTGCGCCTTGCCCTCGCGGTAGGTGAAGACGTCGGCGTCACGGCCCGTGAAACGCCCGTCGACGATCTCCGAGCGCGCGCCGATCCCGCCGTCGAAGCCGAGCACGTGGCTCAGCATGTCGGCCATCTCCTGGGAGGAGGCGGTGGCGATGTACACGCGCCGGCCGGCGTCCTGGTGCTCGTAGGCCAGCTGCAGCATCGCCGGGTAGATCCGCGGCAGGACACCGGCCAGGACCTCGGGCATCATCCGCCGCAGCTCGATGGCCTCACGCCCGGCGATCAGCTCGCTGATCTGCGCGCGCACGCGCTCGGTCGAGGCGTCGGTCGAACCGTGGAGCCGGAACCGCGCGTTCTGCCACACGATCGAGGCCAGCGCGCGCCGCGAGACGAGCCCCGCGTCGACGGCCGCCCGGGCCCAGTAGAACCCGGACGAGCCGGCGACCAGCGTGCGGTCGAGATCGAAGAACGCGGCGGCGGTCATCGGCCCGCGCCCGCGGCCCGCGCCCGCGCGCGGCGCCCGTCAGGACGCCGGGACGCGGATGATGATCGCGTCGCCCTGCCCGCCGCCCGAGCAGATCGCCGCGCAGCCGAGCCCGCCTCCGCGGCGCCGCAGCTCGTGGACGAGCGCGCCGATGATGCGTGCGCCGGAGGCGCCGATCGGGTGGCCGAGCGCGACGGCGCCGCCGTTGACGTTCACCTTGTCCTCGTCGATCCCCAGCTCGCGGATCGCGTTCAGGGTGATCGAGGCGAACGCCTCGTTGATCTCCCAGAGGTCGATGTCCTGCGCGCTGAGGCCCGCCTTCTCGAGCGCCTTCGTCGCGGCGCTCGCGGGGGTCGTCGCGAGGTAGGCGAAGTCGTTGGCGCTCTGGGCGTGCGCGACCACCTCGGCGAGCGCCTCCTTGCCGTTGGCGGCGGCCCACTCGTCGCTGGCGAGCACCAGCGCGCCGGCGCCGTCGTTGACGCCGGGCGAGTTGCCCGCGGTGTGGCTGCCCTCCTTGCCGACGAGGCCCGGGAGCTTGGCGAGCGCCTCGAGCGTCGAGCCGCGGCGCGGCGCCTCGTCGACCTCGACGACCGTCTCGGCCTTGCGGCTCTTCACGGTCACCGGGACGATCTCCTCGGGCAGGCGGCCCGCGTCGGTCGCCTCGATCGCCAGCTCGTGCGAGCGCAGCGCCCAGCGGTCGAGGTCCGGGCGGGTGATCTCGAGCTCGTCGCCGACCTCGGTCGACTCGTCGAACATCTGGCGCCCCGAGAACGGGTTCGTGAGGCCGTCGTGGACCATCGCGTCGAGCGCCTTGGCATCGCCCATGCGGTAGCCGAAGCGCGCGTCGGGCAGCAGGTACGGCGCCTGCGACATCGACTCCATGCCGCCGCTGACGCCGACCTCGACGTCGCCCGAGCGGATCGCCTGGTCCATCAGCACCACCGCGCGCACGCCGGACGCGCAGACCTTGTTGACCGTCTCGGACGAGACCTCCTTCGGGATGCCCGCCTTGATCTGGGCCTGGCGCGAGGGGATCTGGCCCTGCCCGGCCTGGAGCACCTGGCCCATGATCACGTGCTCGACCTGCTCGGGCTCGACCCCGGAGCGCTCGAGGGCGGCCTGGATCGCGGTGCCGCCGAGATCGGTGGCGTCGAGGGAGGCGAGCGCGCCGCCCATCTTGCCGATCGGGGTACGGGCGCTACCGAGGATGACGGTCTTGGGCATCGGGCTCTCCTGGGGGCGGGCGACGAGGGGTGGCGGATGCTAACGGGCGGGCCGCGACTACGATCGCCGGATGCGCGCCTCCCCGGATGCCGCGCCCGAGCTGGCGCCCGCGCGGCTGCAGCGCGCCATGCGCCGCGGAGCCCGCCGCCCGGCGCTCTGGGTGTTCCTGCTCCTGTTCGCGGTCTACGCGGCCGGCGCCGGCCTGCCGTCGGTGCCCGGGTCGGACCTGCGCCCCTCGGAGGCGCACGTGCTGCTCACCACCCAGTCGGTGGTCGAGGACGGCAGCGTCGAGCTGAGCGACGACTACGCCGAGCGCGCCTGGACCGGCTTCTACGACGGTGAGCTCGAGCCGACGGCCCTGCGCGTGAACGGGCGCCTGATCGAGCCGCAGGGCCTCGCCTTCCCGGTCCTGCTGGCGCCGGCCTACGCCGTCGGCGGGAAGCTCGGGGTGCAGCTCTTCCTGGCGCTGATCGCGGCCCTGGGCTTCACCCTCGCGGCGGCGCTCGGGCGCCGGCTCGTGCCCGATCCGTGGGCGACCGGGGCCGCGCTCGCCGTCGGCCTCTCACCCCCGGCGGTGCTGGCGGCGACGACGATCGCCCCGGCCGCGACCTGCGCCACGCTGCTCGCCGGGGCGGCGCTCATGGCGCTGCGCGTGCGCGACGCGCCGCAGGGTGGGCCGGCGATCGCCGGGGCGCTGCTGCTGGCACCGGTGATCTGGCTCAGCCCGGCCGCCGCGCTGCCGGCCGCGGTGGTGGCGGTGGCGCTGTTCCGCTGGCTGCGGCGCCGGCGCCGCGCGTGGACGGGCTTCGCCGCGCTCGAGATCGTGCTGATCTCGATGGTCGTGTTCGTCACCGTGAACGGCCGGCTCTTCGGCGGGATGACCCCGTACGCCGCCTCGGCGGCCGACGACGCGCCGACCGGCGCGGGCGACCTCGGGGACTACGCGGCGCGCCTGCCGCGGCTCCTGACCCTGTGGCTCGGCCCGGAGACCGGGATCCTGCTCACCGCCCCGTTCCTCGCGCTCGCGTTCGTCTCCGTGTGGATGCTCTGGCGCTCGCGGCGCGAGCGGATCTCGCGCGCGTTCCCCGGCGAGGTGGACGTCGAGGTCGCCGCCGGGTTCCTCGGCGCCATCGGCGGGGCCGCCGTGCTGACGGCGATCGTGCTGCAGCCGTCGCTCGGGGGCCGGTTCGCCGGCGAGGCGCTCGTCGTGGCGCTGCCGTGCGCGGCGGCGCTCAGCTCATGGGCGCTGCGCCGCCACGGCCGCCTCGGGCTCGCGCTCGCGCTCGTCGGCTTCGCGCTGACCGCGTGGATGCTCATCGCGGGGCACCTCGCGGGCGACGCCGGCGTGGCGCCCGCCGCCGGGCCGCTGCCCTGGTCGG
>JALOLQ010000043.1 GCA_025455895.1 Solirubrobacteraceae bacterium | reverse complement strand
GCCCGCGGCCACCGCGGCGTTCGACATCGGCACGTCGCTGCTCTACACGCTCGCGTGGCAGGCGATCATCATCGGCGCCGCGACGGTGCTCGCCGCCTGCGGGGGGATCTTCTGGACGACCGCGTCGGGCAGCCCGACGCGCTCGCCGATCACGGTCAGCACGCGGCGCAGGTCGAGCGTGACGACGCCGCCCGTGGTCTGGACGTTCGGCCCGCCGCCCTCGATGACCTTCACGAACTGCTCGTGCGAGACGCGGTTCGCGTCGGTCCAGATCGCCTGCACCTGCGGGTTCCCGAGCGCGCGGTCCGCGACGGTGTCGAGCGCGTTGCGCAGGCCGCCGGCGATCACGGGCGCCAGCGGGGAGAGGTCGGAGGGCAGGCGGTTCTGGAGCTCGGCGGTGACGTCGACGTTCGCGTACAGCTCGTCCACGAGGTAGGTGGAGATCTGGTCGCGGATCTCCTTGTTCTCGAGCAGCTCGGTGCTCGTGTCCGTCCAGACCTCGGTGTCGAGCAGCTGGCGGTAGGACCAGGCCGAGAAGATCGAGACGATGCCGAGGATCGTCGCCAGGACGATCAGCACGCGTGCCGTGATGATCCGCCCGGTGCGGCGCTCGGGCGTGGCCGCGGCGGGCGCAGCGGGGGCCTCGCGCGTGGCCTCGGTGGTCGTCTCCTCGCGGGGATCGGGATCGCTCATGCGGGAACCCTCCCACACGCGGGGGCGGGCGCGTCACCCGATTCGGGTGCCCCGCCGGTGCGGCTCAGCCGAACAGCGCGTGCACGAGCGCCACGAGCGCGGCGCCGAGGGCGAGCGAGAGCGCCGTCGCCGCGAGCAGGGCCCGCCGCACGAGCACCCCGACGCGCGGGCGCGGCATCAGCAGCGCGCGGCGCGCCCGGCCCAGCAGCCCGCCGCCGAGCGCGGCGATCTCCGCCTCGCGCAGGCGCTCGCTCCAGACGCCCGTCATCGCCCGCGCCTCGCGCCGCGCGGCGAACCGGTGCCACGGAAGCTGCTCGCGGCGGGCGTTCCAGTAGGCCAGCGCCTCGCGCGCGTCGGCCAGCGGCGGCGGCGCGTTGAGGTCGCGCAGCAGGGCCTCGTCGGGGTCGTGCGGTCCGAAGCGCAGCGTGGTCGACATGGCCTCCCCATGGTAGACCGGCGGCGCTAGCCTCGTGGCGGTGGCCGTGCCCGCCCCGCAGCCGGAGCGCGCACGCCGCAACGCCGCGATCGACGGGCTGCGCGGCATCGCGGCGCTGAGCGTCTTCGCCTTCCACGCCTGGCTCTACACGCTCCCCGAGGTGCGCGCGGCCGGCTCCCGCGACGCCTCGCCGCTGGCGGCCTTCACCGCCGAGCTGCGGATCGGGCTCGTGCTCTTCTTCGTGCTCTCCGGGTACCTGCTCTTCCGCCCGTGGGTGGCGGCCCGGCTCGGCACGGGGCGGCGCCCGCGGCTCGCGACCTACGCGGTCCACCGGGTCGGGCGGATCGTGCCCGCCTACTGGCTGGCGATCGTGGGCTCCGTGCTGCTGCTGTGGCCGCTGGCCGGCGCGCCCGGGGTGCGGCTGCCCCCGGTCGAGCAGCTGCCGCTGTTCTTCGTCTTCCTCCAGAACCGCAGCGCCGAGACGGTGATGACGCTCGACCCGCCGATGTGGACGCTCGCCGTCGAGGCGGCGTTCTACGCGCTGCTCCCGCTGCTCGCGGCGCTGGCCTGGCGGGCGCGCCCGACGCGCGCGGGGCAGGCGCTCGTGCCGCTGCTGGCGCTCGGGCTCGGCGTGGCCTGGAACCGCTGGCTCTCGGGCTTCGAGATCCCGCCGGCGACGCTCGCCAAGAGCCTGCCGGCGATGCTGCCGTACTTCGCGGTCGGCATGCTCACCGCGGTGCTCGTCCAGGGCCGCCGGCTCTCGGGCCGCGCGGCGCTGCTGCTCGCGGCCGGCGGCCTCGCGCTCGTCACGGGCGACATGTGGGTGCACGCGAGCGCTGAGGCGGGGACCCCGCTGGCCTACCGGCTGCGCGTGATCCGCGACCTGCCCGCCGCGCTCGGCTTCGCCGCGATCCTGGCGGTGGCCGTCGCACGCCCCCCGGCGCTGCTCGGCGCGCGCCCGCTGGCCTGGACGGGCGAGGTCTCCTTCGGGCTCTACCTCTGGCACGTGCCCGTGCTGCTGTGGCTGCGCGCCCGCGGGCTGATGCCCGTCAGCCCGCTCGGGGCGGTGCTCGTCGCGTTCCCCGTCTCGCTGCTCGCGGCCTGGCTGAGCTGGCGGCTCGTGGAGCGCCCGGCGATCGCCTGGAGCCGGCGCACCCGGCGCCTGGGCGCGAACCCCCCGCTCAGCCCAGCCGCGCCGCGAAGCGCCGGAACAGCTCGGTCCCATACGCGTTCCAGCGCTCCAGGTGCGGCGCCATCCCCGCCCGGATCGCCGCCGCGTCACGCTCGCGCGTGAGCGGATCGCCGGCCTCGCCGTGCAGGTCGGCGATCCAGTCCTCGAGGATCGCGGCGGTGACCTCCGGGTGGTACTGCACGCCCCACGCGGCACCGAGGCGGAAGGCCTGCAGGCAGACGGGGCTCGCCGCGAGCGCCACCGCCCCGGGCGGCGGCTCCACCGCCCAGCTGTGCCACTGGAACGCCGTGAAGGCGGGCGCGCCGAAGCCGAGCACCGGATCCTCGCGCCCGGCGGGCAGCAGCTCCACCTCGAGCCAGCCCAGCTCGCGCTCGGGTGCGCGGACGACCTCGCCGCCGCCGGCCGCGGCGATCAGCTGCGCGCCGAGGCAGACCCCGAACGCCGGCCGGCCCGACTCGAGCCACGCGGCGAGCAGCTCGAGCTCGCCGGTGAGATAGGGGAAGCGGTCCTGCTCGGCGACGTTCTGGTCCCCGCCGAGCACGAGCAGCGCCGCGTAGGCGTGCAGCGGCGCGGGCGGCTCGGGGGCGTGCGCGGGGCACCACTCCTCGAGCGCCGCGCCCGCGCGCGCCGCGCCGTCGTGGAAGACGCCGCTCGTGCCGCCGCCGGGGTGGGTGATCGCGAGGATCCGCGCCATGCCGGGCGGCAGCCTACGGGGCCGCCGCCGGCCGGGCCGCGCGCGGGCGGTTCGAGGCGAACCCGAGCAGCGCGCCGGCCAGGCAGCAGGCGGCCCCGGCGAGGAAGGCCGCCTGGTAGTTCCCCGCCAGCGTCGCCACGAGCCCGGCGAGCGGTGCGCCGAGGCCGACGCCGAGGTCGAAGAACGAGGTGAACGCGCCCATCGCCGCGCCGCGGCGCTCCTCGCCGACCCGCTCGACGACCATCAGCGCCAGCGACGGGAAGACGAGCGACATGCCCATGCCCATCACCACCGCGCCGAGCACCGCGACCGCCAGCGAGCCGGCGACCCCGATGACGGCCAGCCCGGCGGCCTGCACGATCCCGGCCCCGAGCGCGGTGCGGCGCGCGCCGAGCCGGTCGGGCAGCGTCCCGACGACGACGCGCGTGCCGACCACGGCGGCGGCGAACACGGTGAACACCGCCGCGCCGCCGCCCAGCCCGCGCTCGTCGAGCAGCAGCACGACGAACCCGGCCATCGTCCCGTAGCCGACGTTCGCCAGGGCGAGCGCGATGCCCGGGCGCACGGCGGCGGCCGGGACGAAGCGCCGCAGCCCGCGCGGCGCGGCCGCCGGGGCCTGCGTCGGCAGCGCCACCGCGGGAGCCCCCGCCTCGGCCGCTCCGACCTCCACCTCGGCGTCCTGCGCGACCGGCACCCCCGCCGGGATCCACTGCGCCGCGAGCAGGCCGGCCGCGGGCGACAGCGCGGCGAACGCCCACACGGCCTCGTAGCCGCCGACCGAGAGCAGCGCCTCGCCGATCACCGCCCCGATCGTGATCCCGCCCCAGATCGCCAGGCCGAAGATCCCGATCGCCTGCCCGCGGCGCGCCGGCGGCGCGAGGTCCACGGCCCAGGTGACGCCCGCGGTGAAGACCCAGCCGTCGCCGAAGCCGACCACGAGCCGCGCGACGATCAGCCCCGGCACGCCCGCGGGGACGAACAGCAGCAGGCCGCCGAGGATGCAGATGGCCAGGCCCCAGCGGTGCACGGCCTTGCGGCTGTGCACGTCGGCCAGCCGGCCGCCGAGCGGGCGGCTGACGATCGCGCTGAACGCGAACGCGCCGACGACGATGCCGACCGCCACGTCGCCCGCGCCGATCGGCCCGGTGACGTACCGCGGCAGCACCGGCAGCACGGCGCCGATCGCCAGGAAGCACAGCAGCGTCGCGCCGAAGACCCCGAGGAACGCGACCAGGGCCGGGCGCTCGTCACCGGCCGCGCGCAGCCGGTCGAGCGTCGCGGACACCGGTTGACCCTATCCCTCGCCCCTGGATCGACCGACCGTCCAACCGCGAACCCCGCGGTTTCGCCCGCCGTCGAAGGCCGCGGCCTGCCGCGAAGCGCGAGAATGGGGCGCGATGACGCCCGAGAGCGCGCCGATCACCGAGGGCTACGCGCCCCGGGCGCCGTTCCGCGACGAGCTGTTCGCCGAGGACGGCACCCCGCGCCCGCCGGCGCGGGCGCTCGTCGAGGCGCTGGCCCGGCTCGGGCCCGAGGGACTGGTCGCCGCCGGCCGGCGACGCGACGCGATCTTCCTCCAGCAGGGCATCACCTTCGAGACGATCGGCGAGGAGGGCCCCACGCGCGAGCGCCCGTTCCCGCTCGACCTCGTGCCGCGGATCCTCACCGGCGCGGAGTGGCGCACGCTCAAGCAGGGCCTCGCCCAGCGGATCCGGGCGCTGAACCACTTCGTCGACGACGTCTACCACGGCCGCGAGATCGTGCGCGAGGGGATCGTGCCGTGGCCGTTGATCGCGGGGCGCTCGCACTTCGCGCGCGCCGTCCACGGGATCCGCCCGCCCGGCGGGGTCTACTGCCACGTCGCCGGCTGCGACCTCGTCCGCGACGCCGACGGCACCTGGCGCGTGCTCGAGGACAACGTGCGCACGCCCTCCGGCGTCTCGTACGTGCTCGAGAACCGCGGCGCGATGGCGCGCCTGGTCCCCGATCTCTTCTCCGCCTACCGCGTGCGCCCGGTGGACCACTACCCGCAGCTGCTGCTCGCGGCGCTGCGCTCGGTGGCACCGTCGGCGGACAGCGAGGCGACCGTCGTCGTGTGGACGCCGGGCCCGGCGAACTCGGCCTACGTCGAGCACGCGGTCCTCGCGCGGCAGATGGGCGTCGAGCTCGTCGAGGCCTCGGACCTCGTCGTCCGCGACGAGGTCCTCTACATGCGCACCACCGCGGGGCTCAAGCGCGTCCACGCGGTCTACCGCCGGCTCGACGACGACTTCGTCGACCCGCTCGAGTTCCGGCCGGACTCGCTGCTCGGCGTCCCGGGCCTCGTGCGCGCCTACCGCGCGGGGACGGTGGCGATCGCCAACGCCTTCGGCACCGGCGTGGCCGACGACAAGGCCGTCTACCACTACGTGCCCGAGATGATCCGCTACTACCTCGGCGAGGAGCCGCTGCTCCAGAACGTGGCGACCTACCTGCTCGGGGATCCGGAGGTCCGCGAGCACGTCCTGGGGCGCCTCGGCGAGCTGGTGGTCAAGCCGACCGGCGAGTCCGGCGGCAAGGGGGTGACGATCGGCCCGTCGGCGAGCGAGGAGGAGCTCGAGCGCATCGCCCGCCGGATCGAGGCCGAGCCCGAGCGCTGGATCGCCCAGGAGGTGGTGCACCTCTCGACGGCGCCCACGGCCACCCACGACGGGCGCCTCGCTCCGCGGCACGTGGACCTGCGCCCGTTCGCCGTCTTCGGCGAGCGGATCGACATCGTCCCCGGCGGGCTCACCCGGGTGGCGCTGCGCGACGGCTCGATGATCGTCAACTCCTCGCAGGGCGGCGGCTCGAAGGACACCTGGGTGCTGGAGGACGGCGAGCCCGACGACCGCGCCGAGGCGCGCCTGCCCGACCCGCTCCCGCCGGCGCTGCCGGACCTGCGCTACGGCGGCTGGTCGGGGCAGGCCCAGCAGCAGCAGCAGGCGGCGGGCCCGGACGCGGCAGCGGAGGCCTGATGCTCTCCCGGATCGCCCACGAGCTCTACTGGCTCGGCCGCAACCTCACCCGCGCGGAGATCACCTCGCGCGTGGTGGACGGCGTCTTCCAGGTCGAGCTCCAGGGCGCGACCGAGGCCTCGCCGGGCGTCGTGCTCGGCTGGGGCGAGCTCCTCGCGATGCTCGGCGACGGAGGCGACGCGGGCGCCATGGACCGCGCCGAGGCGCTCGAGCGGCTGACGCTCGACCCGCAGGCGCCGACCTCGATGCGCGCAAGCGTCGAGCGTGCCCGCGAGGGCGCGCGCACGGTGCGCGACGTCATCAGCGCCGACATGTGGGAGGCGATCAACACCACCGCGCTCTCGCTGCGCGGCGACGACACGCCCGCCTGGCTGGCCCCGGCCGGGCCCTACCTGGCCTGCCAGTACGTGAAGGAGCGCGTCGCGCTCGTGTGGGGCCTCAGCGACCGCACGATGCTGCGCGACGAGGCGAAGGCGTTCCTCGACGCCGGCAGCTACATGGAGGCGGCCGACCTCGTGCTGCGGATGCTGCGCATCGCCTTCCCGCCCGGCGACGACGCGGCGGCCTCCGGCCAGGCGCTCGCGCTGCTCCAGGCGGTCGGCGGCTTCCAGGCCTACCGCCGCGCGGTCCCCGCGCCGCCGAACGCGCGTCCGGTCGCGCGCTTCCTGCTCTTCGAGCGCGCCTACCCCGACAGCGTGGCGGCATGCGTGGACTCCGTGCACGACGCGCTCGACGGCGCCGACACGAGCCCGCGCAACTCCGAGCCGGTCCTGCGCCTGAGCCGGCTCGCGGCCGACCTCGACTTCCAGCGCCGCACGCTGCCGGACGCGGCCGAGATCGGCGCGACCTGCGAGGCGGTCCAGCAGGAGCTCGCGCGGGTCGACCAGGACATCGCCGAGCGCTACTTCGCCGGGGCGCAGGCCGGCCGCCGCACGACCGTCGTCGAGATCTGACATGCACTTCGCGATCCGCCACCTGACCGGCTACCGCTACGACGGCCCCGTCAGCGACAACCTCAACGCGCTGCGCGTGCGCCCGGCGACCACCTCGACCCAGCGCTGCGACGAGTTCCACGTGCGGATCGATCCCGAGACGCGGGTCAGCCGCCACATCGACTACTTCGGGACCGAGGTGCTCGAGTTCGGCGTTCCGGCGGCGCACGACCACCTGACGATCGACGTGCGCGCGCGCGTGGTCACCTCGGACCCCGGCGCGCCGCCCGACGGCCCGTGGAACGCGGTCGCCGCACCGGGCTACGCCGAGGCCGCCGGCGAGTACCTGCTGCCCTGGCACGACGAGGGCCTGGGCGACGCGCTCGCCGATCTCGAGCGCGCGATGCGCGCGACGACGCCGCTCGCGACCCTGCGGCTGCTGTGCGAGCTCGTGCCCGACCGCTTCGAGTACCGCCGCGGCGCGACGCACACCCACTCCACGGTCGAGCACCTGCTCGAGGTCGGCGCCGGGGTCTGCCAGGACTTCGTGCACCTCGCGCTCGTGCTGCTGCGCCGCCAGGGGATCGCCGCGCGGTACGTCTCGGGGTACCTGTGGGCGGCGCCCGAGGACGGCGGCGCCGACTCGCTGGAGGTCGACACCCACGCGTGGCTCGAGGCGCTCGTGCCGGGCACCGACGGCCGCGGCGAGCCGGTCTGGGTGGGCGCCGACCCGACGAACCGGCGCCTGGCCGGCGAGACCCACGTGAAGATCGGGCACGGGCGCTTCTACGCGGACGTGCCCCCGGTCAAGGGCGTCTACCGCGGGCCCGACGCGTCCGATCTGCACGCCGCGGTGACGATGTCGCGGCTCGACCCGCAGAGCGGCGCGCGGGCCTGATACCGGCGCTCGGCGAACCGCGCTACACTGCTGCTTCGACTCGCCCGGGGCGGGTCGTTTTTCTGCCCCGAAGCGCGTCGGCGACGTCGACCTCTCGACCGGAGTCAGCCATGGCCCGCGGAGACGTGCGGATCGCTGTGACCCTCGCCTGCGAGGACTGCAAGCGCCGCAACTACCAGACCAACAAGAGCAAGCGCAACACGCCCGACCGCATCACGCTGAGCAAGTACTGCCGCTGGTGCCGGACGCACACGAGCCACAAGGAGACCCGCTAGCGGGTGACCGGCCGTGGCGCGTGACCGACAGCGGGCGAAGCAGCGCAAGGCCCGCCAGGAGAAGGCGGGCGGGCAGCCGCATGCGCCCGGCGAGAGCAAGCCGATCCGCGAGGACGTCCCGGGCTCGGTCGAGCACGTGGGCGAGTCGGATCTCGCCGATGCGCAGATCGTCGCCGGCGCCGACGGCGAGGTGGCACCGGAGGGCGCGACCGACGCCGTCCCCGGCGTCGAGCATCCCGAGGACCTGAGCGACGCCGAGTTCGCCGAGCTCGAGGACCGTCTCGACGAGGTCGAGGAGTCCTTCGAGGAGGGCGACACCGAGCGCACCGAGGAGCTCGAGGAGGACCTCGACGAGGAGGTCGCCAAGCGCAAGCGCGAGCGCGCCGGCAAGCCGTCGGCGACGCAGGCGACCGAGGGCGGCCTCTTCTCGCGCATGATCGCGTTCCTCAGGGCCTCGTGGGCCGAGCTGCAGCGCGTGCAGTGGCCGGACCGCCGGCAGGTCGGACAGGCGACCGCGGTCGTCCTGGGCTTCGTCGTCGTCGCGGGCCTGTTCCTGGGCCTGGCCGACGCGGTCGCCCAGGAGATCGTCGACTTCATCATCTGAGGCACGAGGCCATGTATCGCTGGTACGTCGTCAACACCAAGTCCGGGCACGAGAAGAAGGTCAAGCAGAACCTCGAGCACCGGATCCTGTCCATGGGCCAGGCCCGTGCCGTCCGGCAGATCGTCGTGCCGACCGAGACCGTGTCCGAGATGAAGGACAACCAGAAGGTCAC
>JALOLQ010000358.1 GCA_025455895.1 Solirubrobacteraceae bacterium | reverse complement strand
CGGCGCTGCTGCCGAGGAGCGCCAGGGGCGCGAGCGCGTTCTCCAGCGACCTCAACAACGCCGACGGCTTCAGCCCCGGCACGCCGATGATGACGATGGTCCGCGGCCTCGACCTCAAGCGCACCGGCGCCGTCCCGGTCACCGACCTGCGCGCCGCGCGCGACCGCAGCCAGCCGGTCGTCGTGATCGACACGGTCACGCGCACCCGCCAGCTCGTCTGGGCGGAGATCGACGGCTCCGCGAGCCGCGGCCGCGACCGGCTGCTCGTGATCCGCCCGGCCCGCAACCTCCAGACGGGCCGGCGCTACATCGTCGCGCTGCGCAACCTGAAGACCGCCTCCGGCGCGACGATCGCCCCGGGCGCCGCGTTCAAGGCGCTGCGCGACGGGACGAAGGCCGGGCCCGCCGTCGAGGCGCGCCGGCCCGCGTTCAAGAAGATCTTCCGGATCCTCGGCAAGGCCGGGATCGACCGCCGCAGCCTCTACCTCGCGTGGGACTTCACCGTCGCCAGCGACCGCAACCTCACCGAGCGCTCGGTGGCGATCCGCGACAACGTCTTCACGAACCTCGGCGACAAGAACCTCGTCGACCGCAAGGTCGTCGGCCGCGCGCCCGCCTTCTCGGTGGACCGCGTGCAGGAGCTCGCCGGGTGCGGCGCGGACGGCTGCCAGGCCGGCGAGAGCGACCAGCTCGCGCGCGTCGTGACCGGGACGCTGCGCGCGCCGTGCTTCCTCGACGCCGACGGCTGCCCCGCCGGGTCGAAGTTCCGCTTCAAGCGCACGTTCGAGAAGAGCCGCTTCGGCAACAACCGCTTCACGTTCGTCCCGGTCCGCCGCAAGGGCAACACGATGAGCGTGGCGTTCCGCTGCACGATCCCGCGCAGCGCGCTCGGGCGCCCGGCGCGGCCGGTGTCCGTGATGCCCGATCTCTACGGGAGCCCGGACGACCTGCTCGGCCCGAACCTCCAGGCGCTCGCCGCCGAGGCGAACCTCGTGCTCTGCGCCACCGCCCTGCCGGGCTGGTCGGCCGGCGACGAGGCCCGCCTGCCGGAGCTGTTCGGCGACCTGCGCAAGGTGCCGGCGTTCGTCGACCGCACGCAGCAGGGGTACCTCAACCAGCTGCTGCTCCAGCGCCTGCTGCTGCACCCGGCCGGGTTCCCGGGCCAGGCCGCCTTCAAGGGCGACGGCGGGCGCGGCGTGATCGACACCTTCAGCGCCTACGCGCTCGGGCTCGGCACCGGCGGCGTGGTCGGCGGCGGCGCCGTCGCGATCGCCCCGGACGTCCAGCGCGCGGCGCTCGTCGGCGCCGGCATGAACCTCAGCCTCATGCTGCCGCGCAGCACCGATTCGGACCGGATCCTGCCCGCCTTCCGCGCGGCCTACCCGAAGGCGCTCGACCGGGCGCTGCTGCTCGCCGCCTACCAGTCGGTCTGGGATCGCGGCGAGACGAACGGGTACGCGAGCCAGCTCGGGCAGGTCCCGCCGCCCGCCACGCCGCTGCACAGCGTCCTGATGCAGGTCGCCTTCGGCGACCAGCGTATGCCGCCGCTCAGCGCCGAGGTCCAGGCGCGTACGATCGAGGGCGTCGTGCGCGAGCCGGCCTACGACAACGGCCGCTTCGTCGAGAAGATCCCGATGTTCGAGGTGATCCCGGCCGGCAAGCTCGAGCTGGGGTCCGCCCTCACCGTCTGGGACAGCGGCCCGGTGCGCGCCGGAGGCGCGCTCGGAGCGCCCTTCGCCCCGCTCGGCCCGCAGGTGTCCCGCGGCGGCGTCGACCCGCACGGCCTGCTGATGGCCGATCCGGCCGTGCGCCGGCAGCAGGCCGACTTCCTCCAGCCCGACGGCAAGCTCGTCGACCCGTGCCCCGAGAACCGGGGCTGCCGGCTCGCGCCGTACGCCTACTGATCAGGCCACGGCCGGCGCGGGAACCGGCGCGACCTCGACGGGGATCCCGTTGAGCACCGCCGTCCCGGTGAGCGGCTCGACGACGCCGCCGTCGCCGAGGACGTTCGCGTTGACGCCGGCGTGCTCGCGCGCGACCTCGAGGTCGACGCCGTCGAGGTCGTGCCCCCAGCCGTGGGGGATCGAGACGACGCCCGGCATCATCGCGTCGGTCACGCGCGCGGTCAGCGTCACCTCGCCGTGGGCGCCGCGCACGCGCGCCGCCTCGCCGTCGGCCACGCCGAGGCGCTCGGCGTCGGCCGGGCTGATCAGCACGGTGCAGCCCTCGGGCCCGCTGACGAGCTTCGGGAGGTTGTGCATCCACGAGTTGTTCGAGCGCAGCTGGCGGCGGCCGATCAGCACGAGCGCGTCCGGCGCGGGGGCGGCGTCGAGCGCCGCCCGCAGGCGCGGCACGTCCGCGGTGATGAGCTCCGGCGCGAGCTCGATCCGCCCGCTCGGCGTGCGCAGCACCTCGGGGATCCGCGGGCGCAGCGGCCCGAGGTCGATCCCGTGCGGCTCGGCCTCGAGCCGGTCCAGCGTCAGCCCCTCGGCCGCATAGGGCCCGGTGCGCAGCTGCAGGTCGAGCAGCCGCTCGGGGCCGACGCGCGGCGCGACCTCGGCGAGCAGCTCCTGCGGGTCGCGGCCGGTGGCCGGC
>JALOLQ010000357.1 GCA_025455895.1 Solirubrobacteraceae bacterium | reverse complement strand
CCGTGATGACGGCGGCGGCCAGCGCCGCCACCCCTCCCCCGCGTTCGAGCATCGCCGGGACGGTACCCGCCCGGTCAGCAGATCGCGCCGCTCGGGGGAATCCACGGATGCCACGGTCCCGCGGATGGCGGACGATGGCCGGCATGCGACGCCTCGCCCTCGCGGCGGGCCTCATCGTGCTCGCCGCCGCACCGCCGGCCTCGGCCGCCACGTTCCCGGTCACCACCACCGCCGACACCGCCGACGGCACGTGCGACGCGCAGTGCTCGCTGCGCGAGGCGGTCGGCGCCGCCAACGGGGCGGCGGGCGACGACACGATCACCGTCCCGGCGGGGACGTACGTCCTCACCCGCACGGGCGCCCAGGAGAACCTCAACGTCACCGGGGACCTCGACGTGAGCGGGGTCACGACGATCCAGGGCGCGGGCGCCGCGGCCACCGTCCTCGACGGGTTCGGCGCCGACCGCGTCCTCGACGTGAGCGCCGGCGGCCTCACCGTCCGCGACCTCACCGTGACCGGCGGTGCGCTGCGGATCACGAGCTCCCCGTGCACGCCGTCCGACCACGAGGGTGCGGGGGTGGCGAGCGTCGCCGACCTGACGCTCGAGCGCGTGCGCGTGACGCGCAACCGCTATGCCGGTGCGATCTGCTCCTCGAGCCGCGGCGGCGGCGTCTCGGTGCGCGGCGGCGGCGGGGCGCTGACCGTGCTCGGCTCGGAGATCAGCGAGAACTACGCGAGCGACGGTGCGGGCGGCATCCAGTTCAGCGGCGGGACGCTGACCGTCCGCGACACGACGATCTCCGGCAACGCCACCGACTTCGGCGGCGGCGGGATCGCGACCGACAAGCCGTTCACGATCGTGAACAGCACGATCACCGGCAACCGCGCGGCGTCGAACGGCGGCATCGGCCTCGGCAACACCGCGACCGGCCAGATCGCGAGCACGACGATCACCGGCAACGAGGCGACCGGGGCCAACGGCGGCGGCGGGATCGGCCGCTCCATCGGCGGGAACGAGGTGACGCTGCGCAACACGATCCTCGCCGGCAACCGCGCGTATGTGGGGCCCGACGACGACTGCGGCGACCCCGCGCTCATCACGTACACGTCCGCGGGGCATGACCTCGTGGGCCTCGGATGCGCGCTGATCGGCGGCGCGGGCAACGTGATCGCCGCCGATCCGGGCCTCGCGCCGCTCGCCGCGCTCGGCGGGGTCGGCCGGGTGCTCGAGCCGCTCGTGACGAGCCCCGCGCGCAACGCCGGTGATCCGGCGGGCTGCGCCGACCTCCCCGGCGGCGTCCTGGCCACCGACCAGCGCGGCCTCGCCCGGGCCCTGGAGGGCCGCTGCGACATCGGCGCGACCGAGTTCGCGCCGCCACCCGCTCCGGCGCCACCCGCGCCCCCGGTCCCGGCGCCGCCGACCGCGCGCCTCGCGCTGAACACGAAGGCCCCGCAGATCCGCGGCAGCGTGCGCGCCGGGAAGACCGTGCGCTGTGCCGCGGGCACGTGGCGCGACGCGGGCACGCGCAGCGTCACGTGGCTCGCGAACGGCCGCGCAGTGAAGGGCGCACGCAGGCGCACGCTGAAGCTCTCCCCGCGCCTCGTCGGCCGCGCACTCCAGTGCCGCGAGACGGTGAGCGACGCGGGACGCACCGTGCGCGCCGACAGCGCGCCGGTGATCGTCAGGAAGGCCCTGAAGCGGCGCTGAGCGCGTCCTCCACCGTCGCCCGGCCGCGACAGCGCAGGTCCGGCGGGAAGCCGTCGAACGCGGAAGCCGGGGCGAGCCCGACGAGCTCGGCCTCCGCGACGGCGGCGTGACGGGCGACGGCCGCGACGAGCTCGGCCAGCGGGACACCGCGGTGGTCCTCGACGTTGCATGAGACCTGCGCGACCCCGCCGCGGTGGGGCAGGTCGAGGCCGATCGCGCGCACGCCGGGCAGGCCCTCCTCCCCGCCCTCGCGCACGAGCGCCGCGATCCGCCGGGCGTCGGCGACGCTCGCGGGCGGCGCGAGCTCGAGGTTGAACGCCACGAGCGGCGGTCGCGCGGCGACGAGCGTGGCGCCCGCCGTGGGATGCGGCGCGTGCGGACCGAAGTCCGGGACGAGCTCGCCGGAGCGCATCCGCTCGGCCAGGGCGGCCGGGCCGCCGCGCCGCAGCTCGGCGCGCGTGCGGCCCCCGCCGAGCAGGCCGTAGAGGAAGACCGGCAGCTCCAGCTCGTGCGCGAGCAGGTCAGCCGTGACGAGCGCCTCGGCGCAGGCGGCGCCGCGGCGCGCGTCGTCGAGGAAGACGACGGGCGCGACGTCGAGCGCGCCCACGTGCGGGTGCCGGCCGGCATGGCGGCGCAGGTCGATCCGCGCCAGCGCCTCGCGCGCCCCGGCGAGCAGCGCCGGCGCGAGCGCCCCGGGCGGCGCGGCGAGCGTGAAGACGGCGCGATCGTGGTCGGGGTCGGCATGCGGCTCGGCGGTGAGCAGGCGGGCGCCGATCCGCTCGAGGGTCGCGCGGTCGCCGCCCTCGCTGACGTTGGGGATCCCGAGCAGGGTCGCCTGCGGGTCGTCACGGTCCGGCCGGTGCGCTGTCACACGTGCATCCATAGCGTGCGCGGCGGCGCCGGTGGGTGAAAGCCGCGAGGAGCCGCACGCGTTTCAGAAGCGTCGTGGTCGGCCGCGAGGCCGGCTGCGGTTCGAGTCCCCCGCCCACCGCCGCCTTGCGCTCCGCCTGCGGGAGCGCGACACTGAGACCCGTCTCAGGCGTGTCGGGAGCCTCGCTCCCGTTCACCGCGAAGGCCCGCTCCGGCGGGCCTTCGGCATCCCCGGCCAGCGGCTATCCTCCGCGTCCCCGCCGGAGTAGCTCAGTCGGTTAGAGCAGCGGAATCATAATCCGCGTGTCGGGGGT
>JALOLQ010000042.1 GCA_025455895.1 Solirubrobacteraceae bacterium | reverse complement strand
AAACATCCTCCCTCACATCTATACGCTACTGACAGCACATAACAACTGAGAACTTACCTCCACAGAGCACGACGCGCTCACCCGCCGGCTCGTGGACCTCGCGATCGAGGAGCACGGTGTCCCGCCGGCCCGGTTCTCGTGGCTCGCGCTCGGGAGCCTCGGCCGCCGTGAGCCGGTGCCCTCGTCGGACGCGGACACCGGGCTCGTGTGGTTCGACGCCGAGGATGATCCGGCCGTGCCCGCGGCGATGGCCGCGCTCGCCGCCTCGGTCATGCGCGGGCTCGACGCGTGCGGCCTGAGCGCCGACGAGCACGGGGTGCGCGCCGACCGGCCGCTGTTCGCGCGCTCGGACGCCGCGTGGCGCGCCGCCGTGAAGAGCTGGATCGACGACCCGCTCCAGGAGAAGGCGCTGATCGCCGTCTCGGTGCTCTTCGACGGCCGGATCGTCGCCGGCGCCGGGCGCGGCCGGGCGCTCGCCCCCGAGCTCGAGGCCGGCCCGCGCCGGGCTCCGCTGCTGCGCCTGCTCGCCCGCCTCGCGCTCGCCCACCGCCCGCCGACCGGGTTCCTGCGCGGCGTCATCGTCGAGGAGAGCGGCGAGCACCGCGGCACGTTCGACGTCAAGCGCGGCGGCGTGCTGCCGATCGTCGACCTCGCCCGCTGGGCGGGTGCGAGCGCGGGGACCGCGGCGACCGGCACGCCCGAGCGCCTCTACGCGGCCGCCGACGCGGAGGTCATCACGCTCACCCAGGCCCGCACGCTGGCCGAGGCGTGGGACCTGCTCGTGGGGCTGCGGCTCGAGCACCAGGTGGAGCAGCTGCGCGCGGGCGCCGCGCCCGACGACCGGCTCGACCCCGAGCGCCTCAACCCGCTCGCCCGCCGCTACCTGCGCGAGGCGTTCCGGTCGGTCGCCGCGGTGCAGAAGCGCCTGGCCGCCGAGCTCGCCGGCGAGCAGGCCTTCGGGACGGGGCCGCGGTGAGGCGCCGCCCGCGCCCGCGGGGCGCCGCCGCCGAGGCCTACGCGGCGGCGGAGCTCCCGGGCGGCCGCGCGGACTGGCGCGAGGTCCCCTGGGCGGTCGTGGACCTCGAGACGACCGGGCTCGACGCCACCCGGGATGAGGTGATCGCCTTCGCGGTCGTGCCGGTGGACGCGGGGCGCATCCGCGCCGGGGCGGTGACCTACCGTCTCGTGCGGCCGCAGCGGATGCCGCAGGCCGACTCGATCCGCATCCACGGGATCCGGCCCGCCGACCTCGCGGAGGCCCCGCCGCTCGAGGCGCAGCGCGACGTGCTGCTCGAGGCGCTGGCCGGGCGGCTGCCCGTCGCGCACGCCGCGCAGGTCGAGCGCGCCTTCCTGGCGCCCGTGCTCGCCGAGGCCGGCGTCACGCTGCGCGGCCCGGTGGCGGACACGCGCGAGCTCGGCCGCGCGTGGCTCGCCGAGGCCGAGCCCGGGACGGTCGCCCCGCGGCTCGAGCTCGGCGCGCTGGCCCGGCGGCTCGGGCTCCCGGTCCATCGCCCGCACCACGCCCTCGGCGACGCGCTGACGACCGCGCAGGTGTTCCTCGCGCTCGCCACGCGGCTCGAGCGCCGCGGCCGGCTGACCGTTCGCTCGCTGATCGCCGCCCAGGAGCACGCCGGCCATCAGCGCGGCTGATGGCACGTGGAAGCGATCGGCGCGCGACGCGGGCTCACGGATCTGCGAGCCTCGCCGTTCAACGCCCGTGACCCGACGTGCCTGGATCCTCATGGGCGCCCTGGCTGCGCTCTGGGGTGCCTCCTACCTCTTCATCAAGCTCGCGCTCGATGACGGCCTCACCGCGCCCGCGATCGTCTTCGCGCGGGTCGCGCTCGGCGCCGCGGTGCTGCTCCCGCTCGCCTGGCGCGCGCGGGCGTTCGCCGGGCTGCGCGGGCGCTGGGGCTGGGTGCTCGCCGTGGCCGTCTTCCAGATCGCGATCCCGTTCCTGCTCGTCACCTGGGCCGAGCGCTGGATCCCCACCGCGCTCGCGGGGATCCTCGTCGCCTCGACGCCGATCTTCGTGGCGCTGCTCACGCCGTTCATGGACCGCTCCGATGCGCTGACCCGCGCCGGGGTCGCGGGGGTGGCGGTCGGAATCGTCGGCGTCGTGCTGCTGTTCGGGGTCGACCTGTCGGGCGAGGCGACGCTCGTCCTCGGCGGGGCGATGGTGCTGCTCGCGGGGCTCGGCTACGCCGTCTCGTCGATCTGGGTGCGCACCCGGCTCGGCGGCGCGGAGCCGGTCGGCATCGCCGCGGGCACGCTCGTCGTCGCGGCGCTGCTGTCGCTGCCGGCCGCGGTGGCCGCCCCGGGCGACCTCGCGATCGGCGCGGGCACCGCCGCCGCGCTCGTCGCGCTCGGCGCGGGCGGCACGGGCGCGGCGTTCCTCATCTACTACCGCCTGATCGCGGACGTGGGCACGAGCCGCGCGGCGGTCGTCGCCTACCTCGCCCCGGGCTTCGCCGTGCTCTACGGGGCCGTGTTCCTCAGTGAGTCGATCACCGCCGCGACGATCGGCGGGCTCGGGCTGATCCTCGCCGGCTCGTGGATCGCCGCCGAGGGGCGGCTGCCCTGGCAGCCGCGGGTCGCCGGAGCGCCCGGGCCGGGCGCCGAGGTCGCGCAGGAGCCGCTGGCCGAGGATGCGGCGGCCGCGGCGGCGCGGCCCGCGGTCAGCCGAAGCTGACGCGGCCGTTCGAGCGCGCCCGCACCTGCGCGCGCTCGACGAAGTCCAGCCGCTTGATCGCCGCGCGCAGCAGCCGCGCGACGAGCGCCAGGCGCGCGTTCTCCGAGCGCAGGTCGAGCAGGCCCTGCTTGGCGTCGAGCCCGAACTCGACCGTGGCGGCCATGTCGTAGGCGCTGAGCGCTTCGAGCTCGGCGCCCTCGAGCACGCGGTCGGTGGCCTCCTCCACGAGCCGGGCGTAGGCCTCGTGGGCGGCGCCGGCGGGCTCGGGGTCGGGGTCCTCGGGCGCGTCCTCGAGGAACTCGACGGTCGCCGCCGGATACGGCCGGTCGTGGCGCTCCTCGATCACGCGGAACGGGCGCGTCCCGCGGGTGAGGATGTTCAGCCGCCCGTCCTCCATCCGCTCGAGCACCTCGGTGACCTCGACCGCGCAGCCGATCGCGCGCGGCCCGTCGCCCGAGGCCCAGACGATCCCGAACTCGCGCTCCTGCTCGAGGCACTCGCCGATCATCGTCCGGTAGCGCTCCTCGAAGATGTGGAGCGGGACGACCTCGCTGGGGAGCGCCACGAGGCCCAGTGGGAAGAGCGGGAAGTCCTGCACGACGCGATCGGGCATCTCGTCCGAGTGTACGTCCGGGCCGTACCCGTGGACGATGGCCTCGACCGCGATCGTCTGGCTGCGCCGCGACCTGCGCGTGCACGACCACCCGGCGCTGCACGCCGCGGCGGCGGAGTTCGAGCACGTCGTCCCGCTGTTCGTCGCCGACGCGCGCCTCACCGGCGGGCGCTTCGCGAGCGCCCCGCGCGCCGCGTTCCTGCGTGGCTGCCTGGCGGACCTCGATGCGGCGCTCGCCGAGCGCGGCGCCGGCCTCGTCGTGCGCGACGGGCGGCCCGAGGAGCTGATCCCGGCGCTCGCCGCCCAGGTCGGCGCCGCGGCCGTGCTGTGGACGAGCGACGTCTCGCCGTTCGCGCGGGCACGCGACCGCGCGGTCACCGCCGCGCTCAGCGCCGCCGGCATCGCCGCGCGCCCCTGCCCGGGGAACTACCTCGCGGACATCTCGCGCCCGCGCACGAAGACCGGCAAGCCGTTCACCGTCTTCACCCCGTTCTGGAAGGCCGAGCGGGAGCTGGAGCGTCGCTCGCCGCTGCCGGCGCCGGGGCGCCTGCGCCTGCCCGCCGGGCTGGAGCGCGGCGCACCCGCCCCCGGGCCGGAGCTCGCCGACGTCCTGCCCGAGCCGTTCACCGTGCCCGGCGAGACGGCGGGCCGCGCGGCGATGGCGGCCTGGCTCGACGGGCCCGTGGACGCCTACGCCGCGCGCCACGACGACCTCTCCGGCGGCACCAGCGGGCTCTCCCCGCACCTGCGCTGGGGCACGATCTCGCCGCGCGAGCTCGAGCAGCGCACGCTCGACCGCGGCGGCGAGGGGGCCGCCGCGTTCGCCCGGCAGCTCGCCTGGCGCGACTTCTACGCGCACGTGCTCCTGAGCTTCCCGGACAACGCGCGGCTCGAGTTCCAGCCGCGCTTCCGGGCACTCGCCTGGCACGAGGACGCGGCGGCGCTGCGCGCCTGGCAGGAGGGCCGGACCGGCTACCCGCTGGTCGACGCCGGCATGCGCCAGCTCGCGGCCACCGGCTGGATGCACAACCGCGCGCGGATGGTCGTCGGCTCGTTCCTCACGAAGGACCTGCACCTGGACTGGCGCGCCGGGGAGGCGTGGTTCGCGCGCCTGCTGCTCGACGGCGAGCCCGCGCAGAACAACGGCAACTGGCAGTGGATCGCCTCGACCGGGGTCGACCCGGCACCCTACTTCCGGCGGATCTTCAACCCGGTGCTCCAGCAGCGCAAGTTCGACCCGCAGGGCGCCTACGTGCGGCGCTGGGTTCCCGAGCTCGCGAACGTCCCGCTCGAGCGCCTGGCCGAGCCGTGGTCGATGAGCGCCGAGGAGCAGGCGGCGGCCGGGTGCGTGATCGGGCGCGACTACCCGGCGCCGATCGTCGACCACGCCGAGGAGCGGCGCGTGGCGATCGACCGCTACCGCGCCGTCAGCGCGTGAGCCCGACGGCGCTCGTCCTCGGCGACCAGCTGCACCCGGGCAACCCCGCGCTGGCCGACGCCGGCCGCGTGGTGCTCGTCGAGTCGCTCGCGGGCATGCGCCGCCGGCCCCTGCACCGCCGCCGCGCGCACCTCGTGCTGAGCGGCATGCGCCACCTCGCCGCCGACCTGCGCGAGCGCGGCGTCGAGGTCGTCGAGCACCGCGGCGCCGCGTCGCTGCGCGAGGCGCTCACCGCCCACCGCGGCGAGGAGCTCGTGTGTGCGGAGCCGGCCGAGCCGCGCGCCGGCCGCGCGCTCGCCGCGCTCGGCGTGCGCACGCTGCCCGACACGCGCTTCCTGACGACGCCCGAGGCGTTCGCGGCCTGGGCGGCGGGCCGCCGGCGCCTGATGATGGAGGGCTTCTACCGCGAGCAGCGCCGGCGCCTGGGCCTGCTGCTCGACGCCGACGGCGGACCCGAGGGCGGGCGCTGGAACCTCGACGCCGAGAACCGCTCGCGCCCGCCGGCGGGCCTGCACGCGCCCGAGCCCTGGCGGCCCCGGGAGGACGAGATCGACGCCGGCGTGCGCGCCGACCTCGACCGCTGGGAGCTGCCGCTGTGGGGCGAGGACGGCCCGCGGCGCTTCGCCGTCACGCCCGCCGAGGCGCAGACGGCGCTCGAGGACTTCGTCGCCCACCGCCTCGCGCAGTTCGGCCGCTGGCAGGACGCGATGGTGCCCGGCGAGCCGTTCCTCTTCCACTCGCTGCTGAGCGTGCCGCTGAACCTCGGCGTGCTCGAGCCGCTGGCGGCCGCGCGCGCCGCGGAGGCCGCCTACCGCGCGGGCGCCGTCCCGCTGGCGAGCGCCGAGGGCTTCATCCGCCAGGTCGTCGGGTGGCGCGAGTACGTGTGGGGGATGTACCGGCTGCGCGCGGACGAGTGGCCGCGCGACGACGCGCTCGAGGCGCGGCGCCCGCTGCCGGCGGCCTTCTGGGGCGAGCGCGTCGGCTGGGCGTGCCTGGACGGCGTCGTCGACGGGGTCCGGCGCGAGGCCTACGCGCACCACATCGAGCGCCTGATGGTGCTCGGGAACATCGCGCTGCTCGCCGAGGCCGAGCCGTGGGAGACCGTGCGCTGGTTCCAGGGCGTCTTCGCCGACGGCGCCGAGTGGGTGATGGCCCCGAACGCCGCGGGGATGGCGCTGCACGCCGACGGCGGCGTGACGATGACCAAGCCCTACGCGGCGGGCGGGAACTACATCTCGACGATGAGCAACCCGAGCTGGTGCTCGAGCTGCCGCTACGACCCGCGCCGGCGCACCGGTGAGGACGCCTGCCCGGTCACCGCGCTCTACTGGGCGTTCATCGCGCGCCACCGCGAGCGGCTCGCCGCGAATCCCCGGACGGCGATGCCGGTGCGCACGTGGGAGCGCTTCGGCGCCGGCGAGCAGGCGGCGATCGCCGAGCGCGCCGAGCGCGCCCGGGCCGAGCTGGCCCGGTCGTCCTAGCCGGCCTCGGGCCGGCGCGCCGAGAGCAGCAGGTTGTAGAAGAGCGCCGCGGGCAGCCGGCCCTCGAGCAGCCCGGCGTCGACCTTCTGCAGGGCCAGGTAGCCGTGGAACGCGTACTGCTTCCAGGCCATCGGGACCTCGTCCGGGACGGCCGTCGTCTCCAGCGCGCGGTTCGTCCAGCCGAACCAGTTGGCCAGCAGCTCCTCGCCGCGCACCTGTACGTCCTCGAAGCCGGCATCGCGCGCGAGGCCGGCCAGATCGGCGGGGACGAACGCGTGGACGTCCACGTGGCGCTCGAGCTCGTGGTTCTCCTCGCCGCCGTCGGCGTGCCCCTCGGGGGCCGGCGAGGCGCGCAGCGCCGCGCGCCACAGCGGCGCCACGGCGGTCGCGGCCCGCTTGGGGACGTCGGCGATCCGGTCGCCGACGCGCGAGGGCTCGCCGGCGAACACGATCACCCCGCCGGGCCGCAGGACGCGCAGGAACTCGGAGAACGCCTGCTCCAGATCGGGCAGGTGGTGCAGGACGGCATGGCCCAGCACGAGGTCGAAGCTCGCGTCCTCGAACGGGAGCGCCTCCGCGTCGGCGACCTGCGTGGTCACCTCGAGGCCGAGCCGCTCGGCGTTGCCCTCGAGGACCTCGAGCATCCCCGGGGAGATGTCCGTGCACGTCGCGCGCGCGGCGACGCCGGCCATCAGCAGGTGCAGCGAGAAGTAGCCCGTGCCGGAGCCGACCTCGAGCGTGCGGTCGAAGACCGGCAGCGCCCCGCCGAGTGCCTTGCGCAGCTTGCCGAGCACCTGCTCGCGGCCCACCTCGCCCCAGTCGATGCCCCACTTGGCGTCGTAGTCGGCCGCCGCGCAGTCGTGGTAGCGCGTGTTGACGTCGCGGATCGCGTCCGGGCTCGAAGGGGCGGCCATGAGGCCCGGCAGGGTAGCGCGGCGCGTGCCAGAATCGGCCCGGATGCCCGCTGCCGCCGACGACGTCCGCCGCCTCGTGCCGGGGCCGCGTGAGCCCGCCGCCGTGCAGGTGCTGCGCTTCATGCGCGACGAGCCGGGCTACACCGCGGAGCTGCACGCCCGCCACGGCGACGTCTTCCACATCCGCATCGAGCGCCGGCGCTGGGTGGTGCTCGCCGACCCCGAGCACGTCAAGCAGCTCTTCACCACGCCGCCGGACGTCGTGCACGCCGGTGACGCCAACGAGATCCTGCGCCCGGTGCTCGGTCCGCACTCGGTGCTCGTGCTCGACGAGGGCGAGCACCTGCGCCAGCGCCGGCTGCTGCTGCCGCAGTTCCACGGCGAGCGCCTCGCGGCCTGGCGCTCGGAGATGGAGCGCGTCGCGGCCGAGCAGGTGCGCCGGATGCCGCCCGGGCGCCCGTTCAGCCTGCGCCCGCACCTCACGGCGATCGCGCTCGAGGTGATCCTCCAGGTCGTCCTCGGAACCCGCGGCGCCGAGGAGCACGACCGGCTCGCCGGCCCGGTGGACCGGCTGCTCGCGTTCCTCGGCCGCCCGAGCGCGCTGCTGCTGCCGCTCGCCGCCGGACCCGACAGCCCGCTCGTGCGCCGGCAGCTCGCGCCGCGGCTGGCCCCGGTGGATCGCGAGCTCTACCGGCTGATCGCCGAGCGCCGCGCCGCGGGGGATCTGACGCAGCGCACCGACGTGCTCTCGCTGCTGCTCGGCGCCCGCGACGAGGACGGCACCCCGATGACCGACGCCGAGCTGCGCGACGAGCTCGTGACGCTCATCGTCGCCGGTCACGAGACGACGGCGACCGCGCTCGCGTGGGCGTTCGAGCGCCTCACCCGTGACCCGGGACGGCTCGCGCGCCTCGAGACCGAGGCGGCGGCCGGGACCGAGCGCACCTACGCGGAGGCCGTGTTCCGCGAGGCGCTGCGCCTGCGCCCGGTGCTCAACAACGTGCTGCGCACCGTCGTGCGCCCGGTGGAGATCGGCGGCACCCGCTTTCCCCCGGGCGTCGTGCTCGCGCCGAGCATCCTCCTCATCCACCGGCGCCCGGAGGTCTACCCCGAGCCGCAGGCCTTCCGCCCCGAGCGCTGGCTCGGGCAGAGCCCCGGCACGTACACGTGGATCCCGTTCGGCGGCGGCACGCGGCGCTGCATCGGCGCCGCGTTCGCGCAGATGGAGATGGAGGTCGTGCTGCACGCGATCGCGCGCGCGGTGCGCCTCGAGCCGGTCGGCGCGCCGGAACGCCCGGTGGCGCGGTTCATCACCGCCTCGCCCGAGCGCGGCGGCGAGGTGCGGATCGCCGCCTGATCAGCAGATCGGCGGCGGGACGGTGAGCGCGTTGTTCGTCTCGTCGCTCTCGTCGACCTGGCCGAGCGGATCGGCCGTCGCCGTCGTCCCGGCGTTCTCGCACGAGAGGTTGTACTGGCGCGTCTCGCTCGCCCCGGGGGCCAGCCCGGTGAACGCGAGCGGGGCGAACCCCTGGACGACGACGGTGAAGGGCCCCACCGCTCCGGCGCCCTGGTTCTTCACGGTGACCTCGGAGAAGCTCAGGGCGCTGATGACGAGGTCCGGCTTCGGCGCCGGCGGCTTGATCACCGGCGGCGGCACGACGGGCGGCTGAACCACCGGGGGCTGGACGACGACCGGCGGGGTGGGGAGCACCGGCACGATCGTGTCCAGGCGGTAGACGATCGTCGCCTCGTCCCCGTCGCCCAGGCGGCCGCCGAGCCGCGACCCGCCCGGGGGGACGACCTCGAGCGGCGGCCCCGGTGCGTAGGCG
>JALOLQ010000356.1 GCA_025455895.1 Solirubrobacteraceae bacterium | reverse complement strand
CGGCCGTAGGCGAGCTGGACCGGGCGGAAGAGGTCCTCCTCCAGGCGGTCGGCGGTCGCCTCGTCGAGCAGGTCGTACGCCGCGCCGAGCTCGCCGAGCGCGATCGCGAGCTGATCGGTGGCCTCGCCGACCGCGTCGAGCAGCTCCCCGCGGGCCTCCTGCGCGTCGTAGGTCATCCCCGGCAGCGTAGTCGGCGTGTGAGGATGTCCGGCGCATGGCCGCGCCGCGCAATCTCGTGAACGTCAAGGACGCCGGAAAGGGCTACGGCGCGCGGACGGTGCTCGACGGCGTGACGCTCGGCGTCGGCGCCGGCGAGCGGATCGGGATCGTCGGGCGCAACGGCGAGGGCAAGTCGACGCTGCTGCGGCTGATCGCCGGCACCGAGACGCCCGACGCCGGCCAGGTCACGCGCGAGCGCGGCCTCGGGCTCGCGCTGCTCGGGCAGGGCGACGAGCTGGAGGCGTTCACCACCGCACGCGAGGCGCTCGTCGGCGCGCGCGCCGACCACGAGTGGCAGGCCGACGCGGCGTTCCGCGCCGTGCTCGACGGGCTGCTCGGCGGCGTCGGCCTCGCGCGGCTCCCGAACGGCATGGACACGCCCCTCGCGCCGCTCTCGGGCGGCGAGCGCCGGCGGATCGCGCTCGCGCGGCTGCTGCTCGACGGGCCGGAGCTGCTGCTGCTCGACGAGCCGACGAACCACCTCGACGTCGAGGCGGTGGACTGGCTCGCGCGCCACCTCGCCGGTCGGCGCGGCGCGCTGCTCGTCGTCACCCACGACCGCTGGTTCCTGGACGCGGTGTGCCTGGCGACGTGGGAGGTCGCCGGCGGGACGGTGCATCAGTACGAGGGTGGCTACGCGGCCTACGTGCTGGCCAAGGCCGAGCGCGAGCGCCAGGCGGCGGCGAGCGAGGAGCGCCGCCGCAACCTGCTGCGCAAGGAGCTCGCCTGGCTCCAGCGCGGCCCGCTGGCGCGGACCTCGAAGCCGAAGTTCCGGATCGAGGCGGCAAACGCGCTGATCGACGACGAGCCCGAAGTCCGCGACCGCGCCGAGCTGCTGCGCTTCGCGGCCGCGCGGCTCGGCGACAAGGTGCTCGACGCCGAGGGCGTCTCGGTCGCGTTCGGCGAGCGCGCGGTGCTGCGCGAGGTGACGTGGCGGCTCGGGCCGGGCGAGCGGCTCGGGCTCGTCGGCGTCAACGGCTCGGGCAAGACGACGCTGCTGAAGGTCCTCGCCGGAGAGCTCGCGCCGGGCGCGGGCCGGGTCGAGCGCGGCCAGACGGTGCGCCTCGCCCACCTATCCCAGGACACCGCCGAGATCCCCGGGCACCTGACGGTGCTCGAGTCGCTCGAGGCCGTGAAGGCGGTCGCGACGCTCGCCGGCGGCCACGAGATCACCGCCGCGCTGCTCTGCGAGCGCTTCGGCTTCCGCGGCCCGAAGGCGCGCACGCCGGTGGACGACCTCTCCGGCGGCGAGCGCCGGCGGCTGCAGCTCATGCGGCTGCTGATGGGCGAGCCGAACGTGCTGCTGCTCGACGAGCCGACGAACGACCTCGACATCGAGACGCTGCGCGCGCTCGAGGACCTGCTCGACGGCTGGCCGGGGACGCTCGTCGTGGTGAGCCACGACCGCTGGTTCACCGAGCGCGTGTGCGACGACGTGTACGCGCTCGGCGCGGGCGGCGGCCTGCGCCACGTGCCGGGCGGGATCGAGCAGTACGTGGAGGAGCGGCGCGCGGTGACCGAGGCCTCGGAGGCGGACGCGCGCTCGATGGCGCCGGCACGCGAGCGGGGTGCGACCCCGGGCGCGGTGCTGCGCGCCGCGAAGAAGGAGGTCGCGCGGCTCGAGCGCGCGCTCGAGAAGCTCGACGCGCGCGAGGCGCAGTTGCACGAGCAGATGGCCGAGGCCGCGAGCGACCACGAGCGCCTGGCGGAGCTGCAGGGCGAGCTGGAGGCCGTGGCGGGCGAGCGCGAGGAGGCCGAGGCGGCGTGGCTGGAGGCCTCGGAGGTGGTGGAGGGGTGATGGATGATGGGCGGTCCCGGGCTCGAACCGGGGACCTCCTGCTTGTAAGGCAGGCGCTCTGACCAGCTGAGCTAACCGCCCGCGGGGCGATGATGCCACGCGGGCGTCATCATCCCGGGCATGCGGATCGACACGTCGCTCGCCCTGCGCGCCGCGCTCGTCCAGGCCGCGGCGATCCTCGTCCTGGGGCTCGCCACGGGCCTCGCGCTCTCGCACGCGTTCTTCGAGGACTGGGGCTGGGTCGTCGGGCCGCTCGCGTGGATGCTGGCCGCGTTCGTCACCGTCACCGTGCTCCGCCTGCCGCTCGGCATGGGCCTGCTCGGCGCCGCGCTCGCGGGCCTCCCGAGCGGCGTGGCGACCCTGCTCGGCCTGCACTGGCTCGGCGCCGTGCTGGCCGTCGTCCTCTTCGCGCTGTGGTGCGGCGGGCTCGGCGCGCGCCGCGCGGCGGGCCCGGCTGCGAAGATCGCCTGATGGATCTCGGACTCAAGGGCCGCGTCGCGCTCGTCACCGGTGCCTCGAAGGGCCTCGGCCACGCGATCGCGAAGATGCTCGCCGAGGAGGGCGCGAAGGTCGCGATCACCTCGCGCGACGAGGGCCGCATCGAGGC
>JALOLQ010000355.1 GCA_025455895.1 Solirubrobacteraceae bacterium | reverse complement strand
CCCGGGCCTGCATCGTGTGCGGGTCGGCCGGCACGAAGCCGAGCTCGTCGCCGAGCCCCGGCGAGCGCTCGACGTACTCGGCGCCGCCGTGCAGCGGGACGGTCGCCAGGATGTCGTACGGGATCTCGCGCTCGTCCCAGCTCTTCAGGAGGCCCGCCGTGCCGTCGACCTCGCCGGCGGCGAACTCGGTCTCGAGGAGGATGCCCTTCTCCTCGAGCAGGCCGCCGAGCGTCTTCGAGGCGATCGGCTTGGTGAACGCGCCGTCGAGCGGGGTCGCGTAGACGATCTCGACGCGGTCGCGGATCCCGCGGTCGGTGAAGTACCAGTCGGCGAGGAAGGCCAGCTCGAGCGGCGCGACCGGGCACTTGATCGGCATGTCGACGACGTCCACGACGAAGCGCCCGCCGTCCCAGCTCGCGAGCGCGTCGCGCAGCGCGGTCGCGCCCTCGAGCGTGTAGAACGTGAACGCCGTCTCGTTCCAGCCCGGCCCGGTGAGCCCCTCGGTCTCCTCGGGGATCAGCCGCACGCCGGAGGCGATGACGAGCACGTCGTAGCCGAGCGCGGTGCCGTCCTCGAGCAGCACCCGGCTCTCCGCCGTCTCGACGCGATCCACGGCGCCGAGGATGAAGTGGATGCCGGGGCGCAGCTGGGCGCTGCGTGAGCGCACGAGCCGCTCGGGCTCGGCCAGCCCGAAGGGCACGAAGATGAACCCGGGCTGGTAGACGTGGTGGTCGTCGACGTCGACGACGGTGATGTGCGCGTCGTCGCCGTAGTGCTTGTGCAGGCGGTTGGCGGTGAGCGTCCCGCCGGTGCCGCCGCCGAGGATGACGATCTTGTGCGGCGCGGGCATGGCGTTCACGCTAGGAAACGGCGGGGGGCGCTTCGTCCGTGGAAACCCCGGTATCCCTCAGCGCCGGCGCACGACCCACCACGGCGCGCTCGTGTCCTCGCCGGCCATGATCCGCCCGAAGCTCTCCGGCCCGATCAGCGCCGGGATCCGGTAGCTGCTGCGCGAGGTCCGGTCGCCGGTCGCCCAGTAGGCGAACTGCTCGGCGAAGATCTCGTCGTCGTCGAGGCACTGCCCGGAGAACCGGTAGCAGGAGCGCCAGTTGGCGCTGCGCGTGAACGCGTCGCGGAACGCGTCGTCCGCGGACGGGGAGACGAACAGCAGGTCCACGACGTGCCCGATCTCGTGCCAGACCGTCTGGTTGCGCCCGCGGGCGCCGAGCCCGTGCAGATGGGTGCGGCTGAAGCTCAGCTCCACGCGCCCGCGGCGCACGCGCATGACGCTGACCCAGCGCGGCTCGGTGTGCGTGCGCACGCGAACGTCGGCGGCGGCGCCGGCGTCGCGGAGCAGCGTCTGCGCCGCGGCGCGCCCGCTCGCCAGCGCACCGCGCAGGGCCTGGCGGTCGGCGGGACGCACGCTGCCCGTGAGCTGGAGGCCCTCGAGCGTGGCGGCCTGCGCCGGGGCGGCCGGCGCGAGCACGGCGATCAGGGCGGCGAGGACGGCGAGGCGGGCGCGCATGCCGGTTGGGACACCTGGGCGGGCGCGTCGTTGCGCCTACTCCACCGTCACCGTCTTCGCCAGGTTGCGCGGCTGGTCCACGTTGAGGCCGCGCCGCCTGGCGATCCGGTAGGCCAGGAGCTGGAGCGGGATCACCGCGAGCAACGGCTGGAGCATCCAGTCGGTGCGCGGTACGCGGATCACCGACTCGGCGTGCTCGCCGATGTCGAGGTTGCCCTCGGTCGCCACGGCGATCACGTGCGCGCCGCGCGCGCGGACCTCCTGCATGTTCGAGACGACCTTCTCGAGCACCGGCGAATCGGTCGCCACGGTCACCACCGGCGTCGACTCGCTGAGCAGCGCGATCGGCCCGTGCTTCATCTCGCCGGCCGCGTAGGCGTCGGTCGAGATGTAGGAGACCTCCTTGAGCTTCAGCGCGCCCTCGTGCGCGACCGCGACGCCCGCGTGGCGGCCGAGGTAGAGGAAGAAGCCGTCGCGCCAGTGGCGGTCGGCGATCGCCTTGATCTCGGGCTCGACCCCGGCCAGCAGCTGCTCGATGTCGCTCGGCATGCCCTTGAGACCGCCGACGAGCTCGGTGCGGCGCGCGGCGTCGAGCGTGCCGTGCAGCTCGGCGAGGCGCAGCGCGAGCAGGTACATCACCGCGACCTGGCACAGGAACGTCTTCGTCGCGGCGACCGAGACCTCGAGCCCGGCGCGGGTGAAGAGCACGCCGTCGGCGTCGCGGGTGGCCTGCGAGCCCATGATGTTCGTGATCGCCAGCACGGTCGCGCCGCGCTCGCGCGCGATCCGCATCGCGGCCAGCGTGTCGGCGGTCTCACCCGACTGGGTGATGCCGATCACCAGGTCGCCGGGGCCCACGACCGGGTTGCGGTAGCGGTACTCGCTGGCGATCTCGACCTCGACCGGCACCCGCGCGAACTCCTCGATCGCGTAGCGGCCAATCAGGCCGGCGTGATAGCTCGTGCCGCAGGCGACGACGACGATCCGCCGCGCACCCTGCAGCTGGCCGTCGGCGAGCATGCCCTCGTCGTCGAGGTCGACGCCGTCCTCGCGCACGGTGCGGTCGGCGATCGTCTCGGCGAGCGCGTCGGCCTGCTCGTGGATCTCCTTGA
>JALOLQ010000354.1 GCA_025455895.1 Solirubrobacteraceae bacterium | reverse complement strand
GACGCGGGACTCGGGCAGGTCGGTGGCGGTGGCGCTGACGGCGGCTGGCATCGGGCGGACGATAGCGTCAGGGCATGGGCCTCGACCGTCCCGGCCTGCTGGAGCGGCTGCGCGCCCGGATCGTCACCGGGCCGCTCGGCCACCTCTACGGGGGCCTGCTCGACTGGGCGCAGCTCGCCGGGCGCTGGGCGCTCGCGCGCGCCCGCGGGCGCGACCCCTGGGCGTGAGCGGGCGCGGGCCTCAGCCGACGAGGCGCATGACCGGCCACTCGCCGGGCACGCCCTTGAGCGGCGTCGAGCCGCGCATCTCGAACCGCAGCCCCGAGCCGACGACCGTCCCGAACGCCGTGCCCGACGCCCAGATCTCCCCGGGACCCGCCAGCTCGGCGATCCGCGCGGCGATGTGCACCGCCATCCCGCCGACGTCGTCGCCGATGATCTCGCACTCGCCGGTGTGCAGCCCGACGCGGATCTCGAGCCCCGTGGCGCGCGCGCCGCCGAAGGCGATCAGGAAGCCGTCGCCCAGCGACTTGACCTCCTGGCCGTCGTAGCGCTCGATCTCGCGCCGGACGATCG
This sequence comes from Solirubrobacteraceae bacterium, assembly GCA_025455895.1. GTDB lineage: Bacteria > Actinomycetota > Thermoleophilia > Solirubrobacterales > Solirubrobacteraceae > F1-60-MAGs163. The sequence continues at coordinate 2,554 of JALOLQ010000354.1, read as the reverse complement.
CGTGATGGGCGGCGAGCAGGTCGCGCCAGGCGCGGTCGCCCAGTTCGGCGGCGCGCGTGGTGGAGCCGACGATGTCGGTGACGACGATCGTCAGCAGCGCGCGCTCGATCGAGCGCCGGCGGCTGCCGGTGAGGAACTCCTCGATCTCGGCGACGAGCGCCTCGGTGTCCCCCACGCTGGGCAGGTTGTCCTCCCCGGGCAGCTCGACATAGCGCGCCCCGGCGATCCGCTCGGCGAGGTCGCGCGAGTGGCGCACGTCGACCGCGCGGTCGCCGGTGCGGTGCAGGATCAGGGTCGGCACGCGCAGCGCCGGCAGGTCGGGCCGGGCGTCGTAGGCGTTCGTGCTCTCCCACAGCCGGCGCATCGCGCCGGGGCTCGAGGACAGCCGCGCCAGGCGCGCCATCCACGCGCGCAGGTGCTCGTCGTCGGCCCGCGACGGCGCGACCTGCTCGAGCGGGGCGCCGGTCCCCCACTGCGCGAGGGTCTGGGCGATCTCCGGCTCGCGGTCGGCGTCCTCCCAGCTGTGGGCGAAGTCGTCGGTGGCCACGCGCCCCGTCGCCACCGCCGCGTAGAGCAGCAGGGCGTACACGCGCTCGGGGTGCAGGGCCGCGGTGTGGATCGCCACCGGGCCGCCCCACGCGTATCCGAGCAGCACGGCGCGCTCGGAGCCGGCCGCGTCGAGCACGGCGAGCACGTCCGCGGTCTCGTCGTCGAGCGTCATCGTCCCGGTCACCGCGTCCGAGAGGCCGACCCCGCGGCGATCCATGAGCAGCAGGCGCGAGAAGCCCGCGAGCCGCTCGAACCAGCGCGCGAGCCCGGGCTCCTCCCAGACGTGCTCGAGGTTCGAGAGCCCGCCGAGGATCAGCAGCAGGTCGACGGGCCCGTCGCCGAGTGCCGACCAGGCGATGCTCGCGCCCTCGCGGTCGGCGTAGCGCACGTCGGGCGGGGCCATCGCGGCCTCAGTCCGCGGCGCGCCCGCCGCCCTCGCGGACGGGCTCGATCCACACGACGTGCGCCGTGAACACCGTGATCGTCTTGCCGGCGCTCTCGCAGACGAGGAACGGGCGACCCGCGATCTCCTCGCTCAGCTCCTGGCGGTCGGCGCTGACGCGCAGCTCGTCACCGGTCTGCAGGTGGAGGATCAGCGGCTCGGGCATGTCGGGCGACGATACCGCCGGCGCCGCCGGAGGGGTGAGTGACGGGACTCGAACCCGCGACCGCCTGGACCACAACCAGGAGCTCTACCAACTGAGCTACACCCACCGTGCGGGGGATCAGTGTAGGGGCCCGGGCGGTCTAGGGTTGCGCGCGTGGCGCCGCTCGAGATCCGGCCCGTGCGCCCCGCCGAGCACGCGGCGGTCGGCACGTTGTGCGTGGCCGCCTACGCGCACGCGCACGCGGTCTCCGAGGACTACGCCGCGCTCCTGCGCGACGTCGCGGGCCGCGCCGGGGACGCGCAGGTGCTGGTGGCGCTCGAGGACGGGCGCCCGGTGGGCAGCGTCACCTTCATCGCCCACGGCGGCCGCTCGCACGAGATCGCGGGACCGGACGAGGCCGAGTTCCGGTTCCTGGCCGTCGCCCCGGAGGCGCAGCGGGGCGGCGTCGCGCGGGCGCTCGTGGAGCGCTGCGTCGCCGAGACCGCGGCGCTGGGCCGCGCGCGCCTGGTCTGCTCGAGCGGCGACTGGATGGACGGCGCGCACCGCCTCTACGGGCAGCTCGGCTTCCGCCGCGCGCCCGAGCGCGACTGGTCGCCGAAGCCCGGCGTGCACCTGCTGGCGTTCGTGCTGGCGGCGCCCCGCTAGCGTGTGCACGAGCGTGGAGCAGTCCCCCGCCCGCCCGGTCCGAGCCGACGCCCGGCGCAACGTCGAGGCACTGCTCGATGCTGCCCGGGTCGAGCTGACCGCCGACCCGCACGCCGGCCTGCAGCGCATCGCCGAGCGCGCCGGGGTCCACCGCGCGACGCTGCACCGGCACTTCGCCTCGCGCGAGGATCTGCTCACGGCGCTCTACCTCGCCTACCTGGAGGACGTCCGCCGCGCGATCGCCGTGACGGACGCCGACCGCGCCGACCCGGTCGCCGGGCTGCGCCGGATGACGGCGGGGATCCTCGCCGCCAACGTCCACTGGCAGGCCCAGAGCTGGGGCCCGATGCTCCCGCCCGAGGGCCACGAGATCCGGATGGCGATCGTCGACGCGGTCGAGCTGCTGCTCGTGCCCGCGCAGGAGCTCGGGGCCGTGCGGACCGACATGACGCTCGAGGAGATCCGCGTCGCCTGGGGCGGGCCGCTGCAGCTGCTGGCGAGCTACATCTTCCACGAGCGCTGGACGCTCGAGCAGGCCACGGACTACCTCCTGCGGCTGATCGCGCCACCTCGCACGTGAGCCGCGACGTCACGTTGCACAAGAACTGACCCGCGGGTAAGGTCGAGTCCGGCCCCGTCGCCGAGCGGTCCAGCGGCGACGGGGTCTGCTGCTGCGGGCGCTGGTGGCGCGCGTACACTCGGCCGGCCCGCCCTCGTAGCTCAACTGGATAGAGCAGCCGGCTTCTACCCGG
>JALOLQ010000353.1 GCA_025455895.1 Solirubrobacteraceae bacterium | reverse complement strand
GTCCCGTGTCCGCTCCCGAGGCCATCGCGATCCTGCTCGCCGGCGTGGCCGCGGGGACGATCAACACCGTCGTCGGCAGCGGGACGCTGATCACCTTCCCGGTCCTCCTGTGGGCCGGCTACGCGCCGCTCGTCGCGAACGTCTCGAACACGATCGGCCTCGTCCCGGGCTCGGTCTCCGGGGCGATCGGCTACCGCCGGGAGCTGGCCGGCCAGCGCGAGCGCGCCTGGCAGCTCGGGCGCGCCTCGCTGCTCGGCGGGATCACCGGCGCGGGCGCGCTTCTGCTGCTCCCGGAGGCCTCGTTCGACGCGATCGTCCCGTTCTTCGTCGCGCTCGCGCTCGTCCTCGTCGTGATCCAGCCGCGGCTCGGGGCGTATCTCGCCAGGCGCCGCGAGCGCCACCATCCACACGGCGGCGCCGGGGCGCTGGCGGGCGTCTACGGCGCCGGCGTCTACGGCGGCTACTTCGGCGCCGCACAGGGGATCATGCTGCTCGCGGTCATGGGCCTCACGCTCGACGAGGACCTGCACCGGATCAACGCGCTGAAGAACGTCCTCGCCGGACTCGTCAACGGCGTCGCGGGAATGATCTTCGTGCTCGTGGCGCCGGTGGCGTGGGGCCCGGTGCTGCTGATCGCCGCGGGCTCGATCGCCGGCGGGCAGCTCGGCGGGCGCTACGGGCGCCGGCTGCCGCCGAGGGCGCTGCGCGCGCTGATCGTCGTGGTCGGCCTCGCCGCGATCGTGCAGCTGACCGTCGGCTGACGGCGCCGCCCGAAGCCCTCGGTGCGGCGCCGCCAGCCGGGACCGGCTGGGACCGAGCCCTCACCGCCGACATCGGCGTGCGGCCGTCGAGGTGCCGCAACTCCTCGCCCAGCCCGGCGTTTCAGGCAGCCATGCGCTCTACCGTGCAGCCCGTGCGCCGGATGCTCCTCACGCTCGCCGCCACCGGTGCGGCGCTCGCCGCGCTGGCGTCGCCCGCCGCTGCGGCCGGGCCGGCGAACGCCCGCGGGGCGCAGGTGGCGCCGGGCTTCACCGGCCAGGCGATGTGGATCTGGGTCCTCGACCGCACCGAGCGCGGCGACCCGGCCCGGATCGCCGCGCGCGCTCGTGCCGCCGGGGTCACCGCCGTCTACGTCAAGGCCGGCGACGGCGCGAGCCTCTGGCGCCAGTTCACCCCGCAGGTCGTCGCCGCGCTGAAGGCGGGCGGCCTGCGCGTGTGCGCCTGGCAGTTCGTCTACGGGCGCCGGCCCCTGGCCGAGGCCCGGGTCGGTGCCGCCGCGGTCGCCCGCGGGGCGGACTGCCTGATCACGGACGCCGAGACCGCCTACGAGGGCCGCCGCGCGAGCGCCGTGGTCTACCTGCGCGAGCTGCGGGCGCGGATCGGCCGGAGCTTCCCGCTCGCGCTGACGAGCTTCCCGTACGTCGACGTCCACCCCGGCTTCCCGTACTCGGTCTTCCTCGGGCCCGGGGGCGCGCAGGTGAACATGCCGCAGGTCTACTGGAAGGACATCGGCGACCGCGTCGACCGCTCGCTCGAGCGCACGATGCGCCTGAACCGCGTCTACGCGCGCCCGATCCACCCGATCGGCCAGCTCTACCAGGCGCCCGCGACCGCCGACGTGGTGCGCTTCGGCCGCCTCGCCACCGCCTACGCGGCGCCCGGGGTGAGCTGGTGGGAGTGGACGTTCGCCCCGGCGCGGCTGTGGAACGCGCTGCCGCGCACGCTCCCGGCCTCCGCGCCGACCGCCGCACCCGATCCCGGCTGGCCGCTGCTCGCCCGCGGCGCGCGCGGTGACCTCGTGCGCCGCGCCCAGGACCTGCTGCGCGCCAAGCGCCTGCCGGCGCCGCGGTCCGCGCGGATGGACGCCGCGACGATCGCCGCGCTGAAGGGCTTCCAGGCGAGCCGCGGGCTCACCCCCACCGGCACGACCGACGCGGCCACCTGGCCGGCGCTCCTGGGCCTCCCCGCGCCGGCGGCGGCGCCCGTCCCGGCGCCCGCGACGGCCCCGAACCTCACCGGCGGCGCGGCCGCGCGCTGAGCGCTCCGGCGGCGCGTCCGGCCGGGCGCCTACGGTCCGGGGCGTCCACCCCGACCGGAGGTCAGCGCGCGATGGAAGCCGGCACCCCGCCGCCCCAGGGCGGCCCGCCCCCGGGCCCGTATCCGCCCGGGCAGTACCAGACCGAGATGGAGCCCCCGAAGCGGCCCGCGCCCGGCGCGGGCTGGTGGGTCGGCGCGATCGCCTTCGCGCTCGCGCTCGGCGTCGTCGGCTTCCTGCTCGGGCAGTCGATCGGCGAGAGCAACGAGGCCGACCGGTACGCGGTCGGCGAGCCCGCCTACCAGGCGATCTACGACCAGGGCTTCGCGGCCGGCCAGGGCAAGGGCGAGGCGACCGGGCAGGCCGAGGGCGCCGAGGCCGGCAAGAAGGCCGGGTTCCAGGAGGGTGAGGCGGCCGGCGAGGCGAAGGGCACGAAGGCCGGAGCCGAGGCGGCCCTGGGCGGGTTCGACGACTGGGTCTCGGGCGCGCCCTACATCGTGCGGGTGAAGCCGGGCACCGACGAGGTGCCCTGGGTCGTCAGCACGCGCACCCAGATGCAGCCGGACACCGACTACGCGCTCTGCCAGAGCGATCCGCAGTCGGTCTG
>JALOLQ010000352.1 GCA_025455895.1 Solirubrobacteraceae bacterium | reverse complement strand
GCTTGATGAAGCCCGGGACCGCGAACTCCATGAAGTGCTCGCCGGTGCGGCCGAGGCGGTAGCAGGCGGTGCAGAAGCTCGGCAGGTGGCCGTCGGCGACCAGCTCCCGCATCACCTCGTCGTGGCCGCGCGGGTCGCCGAGGTCGAACTGCGAGCGCTCGCGCGCCGGTGCCGCGTCGGCCCCGTAGCCGCCGAGGTCGATGCGGCTGCCGCCGTCGATCTGCGAGACGCCGAGCCGGAGCGCCTCGCGCCGTACCTCTGCCTCCTCTCGCGCGGTGCAGATGAGGCCCGTGTACGGCACGGCCAGCCGCAGGATCGCGACGAGCCGCAGGAAGTCCTCGTCGGACACCGCCCAGCGGGCGTCCGTCAGCACGCCGGGCGCCGGGCGCAGGCGCGGGAAGCTGATCGTGTGCGGACCCACGCCGTGGCGGGCCTGCAGGTGCAGGGCGTGGCTCACCAGGCCGAGCACCTCGAAGCGCCAGTCGTGCAGCCCGAAGAGGGCGCCGATGCCGACGTCGTCGCAGCCCGCCTGCATGGCCCGGTCGAGCGCGCCGAGGCGCCACAGGTAGTCGCCCTTGCGCGTCCCGCGCGGGTGCACGCGGGCGTAGCTCGCGTGGTGGTAGGTCTCCTGGAACACCTGGTAGGTGCCGATGCCGGCCTCGTGGACGGTCCGGAAGCCCGCGACGTCGAAGGGCGCCGCGTTGACGTTGACGCGGCGGATCTCGCCGCCGCTCCCCTCGCGCACCGCGTAGACCGCGCGCACCGCGTCGGCGATGAAGCGCGCGTCGTAGCGCGGGTGCTCGCCGAAGACGAGGATCAGCCGCTTGTGGCCCTGGCGCTCGAGCGCCCGCACGTCGCGCTCGAGATCCGTCGTCGAGAGCGTGCAGCGGACGGCCTCGGGGTTGGAGCGACGGAAGCCGCAGTAGGTGCAGTCGTTGACGCAGTCGTTGCCGACGTAGAGGGGCGCGAACAGCACGATCCGGTTCCCGTACACGTCGTCCTTCAGCCGCCGGGCGCCGGCCGCGATCTCGTGGATCTGCGCCGGCTCCTGCGCGCGCAGCAGGAGCGCCGTCTCCTCGACCGAGAGGCACTCGCGGGACAGGCTCTTCGCGATCAGCTCGCGCACCTGCGCCGGCCCGGGCGCGGGCCGCCGGAGCAGCGACTCGAGGCGCGCGTCGTCGATGAAGTCGAGGCCGCCCTCGTCGCGGTGGATCAGTGGCAGTGCAGGCATGCGTCTCCTCTCGCGGCGCGCTCGTCGGGGCCGGCGGCGGCCCTGCGCGCCGCCCGGGCCCCGGACGCCCCGGGGCCGGCGGCCACGGTGCGGCCGAGGGCGAGCACGCGCTCGCGGGCGCCCGGACCGCCGCCCGCCTCGGTATCGCGCAGCGCTTCCTTGCCGGGGTAGATCTCGTAGAGGGCGCGGTAGCTCAGCGGGGTCAGGTTCGGCATCACCACGTTGGCGCCGCGGACGAGGCCGAGCTCCCAGCCCCGCCGCCCCGCGATCGCGTCGAGCGCGGTGGTGGCCGGGATGTTGGCGAGCGGGCAGACGAGCCGCGCCAGCGCGACCACCACGCAGGCCGCGGTGGCCGTGGCGGGCACCTGCTCCGGGCCGGAGGCGGCGAGGGCGGGGCAGCCGAGCGGCGTGGCGGGATGCGGCACGAAGGGGCCGATGCCGATCATGTCCAGGTCGAGGTGCCGGAACCACTCGAGGTCGTCCGCGAGGTCCTCGAAGGTCTGGCCCGGAATCCCCACCATCACGCCGCTGCCGGTCTCGTATCCCATCGCCCGCAGCCGGCGCAGCAGGGAGAGCCGGTCGGACCGGCGCCCCGGGATCGGCGGGTGGATCCGGTCGTAGAGCCGCCGGTTCGACGTCTCGAAGCGGAGCAGGTAGCGATCGGCCCCGGCCTCCCGCCAGAGCCGCAGCTCTCGATCCTCGCGCTCGCCCAGGCTGAGCGTGACCGCGAGGCCCGTCTCGGCCTTGATGCGGCGCATCACCCCGGCGACCCACGCCGCGCTGAGGCCGGGGTCCTCGCCGGCCTGCAGCACGGCGGTGCCGCAGCCGAGGTCGCGCGCGCGCCGCGCGGCGACGAGCACCTCGTCCGCGTCCATCCGGTAGCGCGCGAGGTCGCGGTTGGCCGCTCGCACGCCGCAGTAGGCGCAGCCGCGGCGGCAGTGGTTCGACACCTCGACGAGGCCGCGCAGGTGGACGCCGTCGCCCACGCGCTCGCGCCGCACGGCGTCGGCTCGCCGGAACAGCTCCTCGAGCCGCGCGGGGTCGGCCTCCCGCAGCCAGCCGAGCAGCTCGTCCCGCTTCACGCCGCGACGCCCCCGGCGCCCCGTTCCGCGTCGGCCGGCAGCAGCACGCGGAACACGCTGCCCTCCTCCGGGACGCTCTCCACCTCGAGCGAGCCGCGGTAGCCCTCCACGATCCTGCGGACCAGCGCCACCCCGAGGCCGGTGCCGGTGATCGCCCGGGTGCGCGGGTTCTTGGCGCGGAAGAACTCCTCGCCGAGGCGCGCCCGCTCCTCCGCGCTCATGCCGATGCCGGTGTCGCGCACCTCGAGCACGAGCGCGCCGCCGCGCGTCCCGAGCGAGACGAGCACGCGGCCGCCGTCGCGGTTGTACTTGACCGCGTTGGAGATGAG
>JALOLQ010000041.1 GCA_025455895.1 Solirubrobacteraceae bacterium | reverse complement strand
TCCGGCTGAGCACGCGACCGGAGATCCGCACGCGCTTGCGGGTGGGCGTCGAGATGATGCCGCGGCGGATCCGCACGCGCTGGTCGGAGACCCGGCCGCAGCGCGTCCGCGCGGTCACGAACGCGCGGCCGCCGGAGCGGGTCAGCATCGAAACGCCGCCCTTCGAGGAGACGAACGTCTGGTCGGCCGGCAGGGACACGGCGCCCGCGGGCGCCGGGAACGCGACGGCGAGCAGGCAGACGAGCGGAAGCGCGACACGCCGCATGCGGGGCAGCGTAGCCCCGCCCGCGGCGGGAGGGGGCCGGCGGCTCAGCGGTTGCGCCGCCGCTGCGCCCGCGCGGCCTTGCTCTTCGCGCGCGCCTTGCGCTTGGCGTCCTTCGCGGAGCGGTGCGCATCCGCCGTCACGGTCTCCGAGACGAACGGGTTCGGTGCCTCCTTCGGCGCGCGCCGCCGAGCGTCGCGGATGATGAAGAAGGCCACCGCGGTGAGGAGCGCGACGCCGCCGAGCACGATCAGGAAGGCGAGCCCGGTGTCGATCCCGCCGTCGTCGGTCGTCGTGAAGGCCGTCGTCTGGGTCTGCGTCTGCTGGGGGGCGGACGGCAGCGGCGTGAACGGGGACTGCTGGGCTCCGGCGACCGCTGCGGGCGCGAGCAGCGCCACGGTCACGGCGAGCGCGGCAAAGCCGGTCCGGCGGGTTCCACGGGAGCGCATCGGGCGCGGAGGATACCCGGCGGGGCGGCCGCGCGGCTATCGTGACCGCCATGGCGCAGAAGGCCCGACAGATCCGCATGGACCAGCGCGGTGCGCTGGCCGAGATGCAGGCGCTCGAGACGCGCTCGGACGAGGAGCTCGAGCGCGAGCAGAAGTACAAGTCCGCCGCGCTGGCGATCCTCGGGTCGCGCGCCGCCGAGCGCTACGACGCGAAGGCCTCCCGGGTGTACTTCCAGCGCGCGATCGCCGCGGCCCGGCCCCAGGAGCGGATGCAGATCCGCCGGATGGCCGACGCGTCGCTCGCGCTCGCCGAGCGGCGCCCGGACGACCTGAAGATCGCGGTCGAGCGCCTCGGCCAGGAGGCCCCGAGCGGGCGCCAGCTGCTGCTCCTGCGGGTCGCGGGGCTGCTCGCGCCGCCCCCGGGCTCCGGCTTCCTCCTGCGCGCGCGCGGGGTCCTGCTGATCATCCTGCTCGTGATCCTCGTGCTGGCGATCGGCTTCGCCGTGGTGAAGCTCGTCGCGCTGCCGTTCGGCGGCGTCGGCAACGTCACCGCGGTCTGGGTCGGGATGCTCGTCATGATCGTCGCCCTGGGCGTCCTGGCCCTGGTCGGGCGACGACGGCAGAACCGGGCCCGCGCCGCCCGCGCGGGCGGCGGCTGACCCGGCGCCGTGTGCGGGCGCTACTCGCTGACCGGTCCGAGCCCGGACCGGCTGCGTGAGCGCTTTCGCCTCGGCCCGGAGATCCCGCTCGAGCCGCGGTTCAACATCGCCCCCGGCCAGCACGTGGCGGCCGTGACCACGACGCGCGAGGGCGAGCCGCGCGGCGACGTGCTCCTGTGGGGCCTCGTCCCGCACTGGGCCGATTCGCCGAAGGTCGGCTGGAAGATGATCAACGCCCGCGCCGAGACGGTCGCCGAGCGCCCCGCCTTCCGCGAGGCGTTCGCCCGCCGGCGCTGCCTGATCCCGGCCGACGGGTTCTTCGAGTGGCAGCGCCGCGTGCACGCGGGCAAGCTGCCGTGGTGGATCACGCGCACCGATCACGCGCCGTTCGCGTTCGCGGGGCTGTGGGCGACGTGGCGCGCCGCACCGGACGTCGAGCCGCTGCGCACGTGCACGATCATCACGACGCAGGCGTCCGCGTCGCTGCGCGAGGTGCACGACCGGATGCCGGTGATCCTGCCGCCCGAGGCCGAGGCGGCGTGGCTCGAGCCGCAGACCCCGGCCGACGAGCTGCGCGGCCTGCTGGTCCCGTTCACCGAGACGACGCGCATGCCCGTGAGCAGCGCGGTGAACGACGCCGCGCACGACGCGCCCGACTGCGTCGCGGCGATCGAGCCGCCCGCCGACGAGCCGGACGCCCCCGCGCTCTTCTAGGGCGGCGGGTCGGTACGGTGCGCCGCGTGCGGCGCGTCCTGCTGATCGCGAACCCCACCTCCGGCGGCGGCAAGGTGCCCCGGCTGCTGCCGCAGGTCCGCGAGCGGCTCAGCGCGCTCGGAGTCGAGCACCGCACGGAGACGACCCGCGACCTCGCGCACGCGCGGGAACTGACGCTCGAGGCGCTCGCGCTGGGCGAGATCCCGGTCGCGTTCTCCGGCGACGGGGTCGCGGGCGCCGTCGCCGGTGCGGCCGCGTACCGCGACGCGGTGATCGGCGTCCTGCCGGGCGGTAGCGGCAACGACTTCTGCCGGCACGCCGGGATCCCGGGCGACGCGCTGGCGGCCTGCGAGACCCTCGCGCGCGGCGAGCCGCGCCCCATCGACCTCGGCGAGGCCAACGGCGTGCCGTTCCTCGGGATCGCCAGCCTCGGCTTCGACAGCGAGGCGAACGCCGCCGCGAACGCCGCGCCGCGGGCGCTCGGGCGCGCGATCTACGTCTACGGGGCGCTCAGTGCCCTGGCGCGCTGGCGCCCCGCGTCGTTCGAGGTCGAGGCGGACGGGGAGCGCCTGGCGTTCGAGGGCTGGTCGGTCATCTGCGCGAACACCAGCGTCTACGGTGGAGGGATGTTCGTCGCCCCGGACGCGCGCATCGACGACGGGCTCCTCGACCTCGTCGCGATCCGCAAGACCGGCCGGGCGCGGTTCCTGGCGTCGTTCCCGAAGGTGTTCAAGGGCGAGCACGTGCGTCTCGAGCACGTCACCGTGCGCCGTGCTCCGGAGATCCGGGTCTCGGCCAGCCGGCCGTTCACCGTGTTCGCCGACGGCGACCCGATCGCCGACCTCCCCGTCGTCGTGCGCGCGCTCCCGGCCGCCGTCCGCGTCCTGTTGCCCGGGTGAGCCCGCTGCGGACCACGATCGCCGGCGGCGCCGCGCGCGCGGCCGGCGGGCTCTCCCGCCTGGCCGGGCGCGGCGGCACGAGCCTCCCGGGGAAGGTGCTGCTGCGCGGCGACCCGCGGGCGATCGAGCGCCTCGGAGCACGGCTCGCCCACGGCAGTGCCGTGATCTCGGCGACGAACGGCAAGACGACGACGGCTGCGCTGGCGGCCGGCATCCTGGAACGTCACGGCGAGCGGCTCGTCCACAACCGCGCCGGCGCGAACATGGCCGGCGGCGTCGCCGCCGCGTTGCTGCACGGTGACGGCGAGCTGGGGCTCTTCGAGGTCGACGAGTTCTGGCTCGACCAGGTCGTCGGCGCGCTGCGCCCGCGCGCGACGCTGCTGGGCAACCTCTTCCGCGACCAGCTCGACCGCTACGGCGAGCTCGAGACGATCGCCGACCGCTGGGCGGCCGTCGCCGCCGGCGGGGCCGCCGGGCGGCTCGTGCTGAACGCCGACGACCCGTCGGTCGCCGACCTCGGCCGGGACCACGCGGACGCGCTGCTCTACGGGATCGAGGACGACAGCGTCGCGCTCGCCGAGATGCAACACGCCTCGGACGCCACCCACTGCCGGCGCTGCGGGGCGCCGTACGACTACGAGGTCCACCACCTCGGGCACCTCGGGCGCTACCGGTGCCCGCGGTGCGGCGCGCGGCGCCCCGACCCGCACGTGCGCGCGAGCGCGATCGAGCTGCACGGGTTCGACGGCTCGCGCTTCACGCTCGGCCTCCCGGACGGCGAGGCCGAGGTCGCCTTCCCCCTCCCCGGGCTCTACAACCTCTACAACGCGCTCGGCGCCGCCGCGCTGGCGCACGCGCTCGGCGTGCCGCTGGCCACGATCGCCGCGGGCCTCGAGGAGGGACAGGCGGCGTTCGGCCGCGGCGAGCGGGTGGCGGTGGCGGGCGCCGAGGCGCTGATCCTGCTCGTGAAGAACCCGGCCGGCGCCAACGGCGTGCTGCAGACGCTCGCGCGCGAGGCCGGGCCGCTGCGGCTGCTCGCGGTGCTCAACGACCAGATCGCCGACGGGCGCGACGTGAGCTGGATCTGGGACGCGGACTTCGACCTGCTCGCCGGGCGCGTGGCCCAGGTCACCTGCAGCGGTACGCGCGCGCCCGAGATGGCGCTGCGCCTGAAGTACGCGGGAGTCCCGGTCGAGCGGATCGCCGTCGAGCCGGACCTCGCCCGCGCGCTCGACGCCGCGGCCGCGGGCGCCGCGGGCGGACGGCTCTACGCGCTGCCCACCTACACGGCGATGCTCGCGCTGCGCGAGCTGCTCGTCGCGCGCGGGGCCGCGGAGGACTCGTTCGCATGAGCCCGCCGCTCCCGGTGATCTGGCACGACCTCGAGTGCGGGGCCTACGACGCCGACCTCGAGGTCTGGCGGGCGCTCGCCGGCGTCGCCGCCGGCCCGGTGCTCGACGTCGGCGCCGGGACCGGGCGGGTGGCCCTCGACCTCGCGCGGCGCGGCCACGAGGTCCTCGCGCTCGACCGCGACCCGGTGCTGCTGGCGGCCCTGGAGCGGCGGGCGAACGGCCTGCCGGTCGAGATCGCCTGCGCCGACGCCACCGCGTTCGACCTCGGCCGGGACTTCCCGCTGGCGATCGTGCCGATGCAGACCGCGCAGATCCTCGGCGGGGCGCGGGCGCGGGCGGCGTTCCTCGCGTGCCTGCGCGCGCACGTGCGCGCGGGCGGGCACGCCTGCCTGGCGATCGCCGACACGCGCGAGGCGGTGACCGACGAGCTCAGCGAGCCGCCGCTGCCGGATCTGCGCGAGATCGACGGCGTCGTGTACGCGAGCCGCCCGGTGGCGGTCGTGGACGAGGGCGAGGCGGTCCGGATCGAGCGCCTGCGCGAGATCGTCGACGCCGGCGGCGGGCGCACCGTGCTCGAGAACGTGGTCCGGCTCGATGTCCTCGCCCCCGAGACGCTCGAGGCCGAGGGCGCGGCGGCGGGCTTCCGCGTGCTCCCCCGGCTCGAGGTCCCCGAGAACGACGAGTACCTCGGCTCGACGGTGGTGATGCTCGGTGGCTGATCGCACGCTGCGCGTCTGCGCGCTCTACCCCGACCTCATGAACATCTACGCCGACCGCGGCAACCTGCTGCTGCTCGAGCGCCGCTGCGCGTGGCGCGGGATCGGCTTCGCCGTCACCGCAGCCGGCATCGGCGACGCGGTCGATCCCGACGCGCACGATCTCTACTACCTCGGCGGCGGGCAGGACCGCGACCAGATGCTCTGCGCGCAGGACCTCGTCGAGGTCAAGCGCGACGCGCTCCACGCCGCCGCGGCCCGCGATGCGGTGCTGCTCGCGGTCTGCGGCGGCTACCAGCTGCTCGGGCACTCGTACGCGCTCGGCGACGAGGAGATCCCGGGCGTCGGGCTCGTCGATCTGCGCACGGTGCGGGCGGACGGCCCGCGCCTGATCGGCAACGTCGCGATCGAGGTCGACCTGCCCGGGCTCGGCGGGCCGCGCGTCCTCGCCGGATTCGAGAACCACGGCGGCCGCACCCGCCTGGGTCCCGGGGAGCGGCCGCTCGGCCGTGTCCTGCGCGGACACGGCAACGACGGCCACTCGGGCCACGAGGGCGTCCGGCGCGGCAACGTCATCGGGACGTACCTGCACGGTCCGCTGCTGCCGAAGAACGCCTGGTTCGCGGACTGGCTGATCGGCCGGGCGCTCGGCCTCGCCGAGCCGCTGGACCCGCTCGACGATGCCCTCGAAGAGGCGGCGCACGCCGGCGCGCGCCGCGCCGCCGGCGTCTGAGCGCCTGCCTCCCGGGCGCCGCTGGCGGGCCGGGTAGGGTTCGCGGCGGCGGGCCCGGCCCCGCCGCCTGCCGCCCGCCCCATGACCGCTTCCGCCACCGCCCACCCCGAGGGGCCGTCCGCGTTCCCGCAGGCGGCCGCGCTGAGCTTCCGCGAGGCGACGAAGGTCTACGACCCGGCGGCGGAGCCGGCGGTCGACCGCCTGAGCCTCGAGGTGCCCGCTGGCGAGATCTGCGTGCTCGTCGGGCCGTCGGGCAGCGGCAAGACGACGGCGATGCGGCTCGTCAACCGGATGATCGAGCTGACCTCCGGCGACATCCTGCTCGACGGGGTGAGCGTCCGCGAGCGCGAGCCCGCCGAGCTGCGCCGGCACATCGGCTACGCGATCCAGCAGATCGGGCTCTTCCCGCACCGGACGGTGGCCGAGAACATCGCCACGGTGCCGCGGCTGCTCGGCTGGCCGGAGGACCGGATCCGCGCACGGGTCGAGGAGCTGCTGGCGATCATCGACCTCGACCCCGAGGAGATGCGCCACCGCTACCCCGCGCAGCTCTCCGGTGGTCAGCGCCAGCGCGTCGGCGTGGCGCGGGCGATCGCCGCGGACCCACCGCTGCTGCTCATGGACGAGCCGTTCGGCGCGATCGACCCGATCACCCGCGAGCGGCTGCAGAACGAGTTCCTGCGCCTGCAGCGCGAGATCCGCAAGACCGTCGTCTTCGTCACCCACGACATCGACGAGGCGATCAAGATGGGCGACCGGATCGCCGTCCTGCGCGCGGGCGGCGTGCTGGCGCAGTACGCCCCGCCCGAGCAGCTGCTGCTCGCGCCCGCGGACGACTTCGTGGCGGACTTCGTCGGCGCCGACCGCGGGCTCAAGCGCCTCGCGCTGGAGCGCGTGCGCGACGTGCGGCTCTGGCACGCCCCGGCCGTGCGCGCCGGAGCGCCCGCAGCGGCGGCGCGGGACGAGCTGGAGCGGGCCGAGGTCGGCTACGCGCTGCTCGTCGACGACGCGGGCCGCCCGCGCGGCTGGCTCGCCCCCGCGGACCTCGGCGGGGACGCCGTGCCCGCCGGGCCGGGCTCTCCGGTCCTGCTGATCGATCGCGCCGACACCGTCCGTGACGCCCTCTCGCGGCTGCTCCAGGAGGAGGTCGCCTACGGCGTCGTGGTCGACGACGACGGCGTCCTCGACGGCGTGCTCTCGATCGAGCTGATCGAGGACTTCCTGCGCGCCGAAGGCCGGCGCGCGGCGGAGGCGCCCGTCCGATGACGGCGATCCTCGCCCAGGCCGAGGGCTTCTTCCGCGATCGCGGGACCGGGGACGGCTCGTGCGTGGAGCGCAACGGCTTCTGCCCGAGCTGGATCGCCGACAACCTCGACCGCTACGTCGGCCGGCCGCTGCTCGAGCACGTCGAGCTCGTCGTGGTCTCGGTCACCGCCGGCTTCGCGATCGCGTTCGCGCTCGCGCTGCTGGCGCGGCGGCGCCGATGGCTCGCCGCGCCGATCGGGCAGGTCACCGCGGTGCTCTACACGATCCCCTCGATCGCGGCCTTCTTCCTGCTGCTCCCGTTCACCGGGCGCGGCTTCCTCACCGCGGTGATCGCGCTCACGGCGTACACGCTGGTGATCCTCTTCCGCAACATCATGACCGGGCTCGACAACGTGCCCGCCGAGGCGCGCGACGCCGGCCTCGGGATGGGGCTCACGCCGCGGCAGCTGCTGTGGCGCGTCGAGCTGCCGCTCGCCGTCCCCGAGATCATGGCCGGGCTGCGGATCGCGACCACGACGACGGTCGGGCTCGCCACGCTCGCGTTCTTCGCCGGGGCCGGCGGGCTCGGGGAGACGATCTACGCCGACCTGCGCTTCAAGAGCAACGTCGTCATGGCCGGCGGCGTCGCCGTGCTGCTCGCGGTGCTCGCCGACGCGCTGCTGCTCGGCATCCAGCGGCTCAGCACCCCGTGGACGCGGGCGGTCGCCCGATGAGCCTCCCCCTCGCCGCGCTCGGCGAGTTCGGCGACGCCGTGCAGTTCCTCTTCCAGAGCCGCGAGTCGCAGGCCGGCGGCGCCGAGGTCGGCGGCGCGCAGATCTGGGGGCTCGTGCTCGACCACCTGCGGCTGTCCGCCGTCGCGCTGCTCGCGGCGATCGCGGTCGCGGTGCCCGCCGGGCTCGTGCTCGGGCACACCGGGCGCTTCGGGTTCCTGGCGATCAACCTCTCGAACGTCGGGCGCGCGGTCCCGACGCTCGCGCTCGTCGCGTTCCTCGTCGCGTTCCTCGGCGTCGGGTTCTGGAACGTGACGTTCGCGCTCGTGCTGCTCGCGATCCCGCCGATCCTCACGAACACGTACACCGGCGTGCGCCAGGTGGACCCGGAGATGGTCGACGCCGCGCGCGGGCAGGGTATGACCGGCGCGCAGGTGCTCGGGCGCGTCGAGCTGCCGCTCGCCCTGCCGCTGCTCACCGACGGCGTGCGGATCTCGACCGTCAACGTCATCGCCACCGCGACGCTCGCCCCGCTGGCCGGGGCCTCGTCGCTCGGCGACCCGATCGTGAGCTTCGGCGTCTACGGCGACACCGGGCGCCTCGCGGGCTCGCTGCTCGTCGCGGCGCTCGCGATCGGCGCGGACGCCGGGATCGCGGCGCTGCGCCGCGCGCTCACGCCGCGCGGCCTGCGCCTGACCGCTTCGACATGACCACGAACCAGGAGGACAGATGACCGGCACGAGACTTCCCCGGGCGCTGCTCGCGGCGATCGCCGCGCTCGCGCTCACCGGGGGCGTCGCCGCGTGCGGCGGCGACGACGAGGGCGGCGACACCGCGGGCGGCACCGGCACCACGGCGTCCTCGGCGATCGAGAAGAACGCCGACAACGCGGGCACGACGCTCACGATCGGCTCGAAGAACTTCACCGAGCAGAAGGTGCTCGGCGAGGTCTACGCCCAGGCGCTCGCCGCCGCCGGCTACGACGTCAAGACCGAGCTGAACCTCGGCGACGAGAAGACCGCGCTCAAGGCGCTCGAGGACGGGCAGATCTCGGCCTACCCCGAGTACACGGGCACGGCGCTCGGCTCGTTCTTCGGCGTCGACTCCGACGCGATCCCGAAGGACCCGCAGGCGGCATTCGAGCAGGTGAAGACCGACTTCGCCGAGGACGGGATCGCGGCGCTCCCGCCGACGCCGTTCACCTCGTCCAACGAGGTCGCGGTGACGAAGGAGACCGCCGAGGAACTCGGCCTGGAGAACATCAGCGACCTCGAGGGCAAGGACCAGGACCTGACGCTCTACGGCTCGCCGGAGTGCCGCCAGCGCACCGACTGCCTGCTCGGGCTCGAGCAGGTCTACGGCCTGGACTTCAAGAAGTTCACGCCGGTCGACATCGCGCTGCGCCACGAGGTCCTCTCCAAGGGCCAGGCCGACGTCTCGATCGTCTTCACGACCGACCCGCAGAACAAGCGCGAGGGCTTCGTCCTGCTCAAGGACGACAAGGGGATGTTCCCGCCCTACAACTCGACCTTCCTCGTGAAGGACGCGACGCTCCAGGAGGCGGGGCCCGACCTGCAGGCCACGGTCGAGAAGGTCAACGAGAACCTCACCGCGGACGTGATGCAGGAGCTCAACGCGCGCGTGGACCTCGACAAGGAGACCCCGAAGGCGGCCGCGCAGGCCTACCTGCAGCAGTACGGCTACGTCGAGTAGCCGGGCGGCGCCGTCAGGCGCGGCCGGTCGAGCCGAAGCCCCCGTCGCCGCGTGCGGCGGGGGCCAGCTCGGCGACCTCCACGGGCGCCGGGAGGGCGACGGGCACGACGACGAGCTGGGCGATCCGCTCGCCCGGCTCGAGCGTGAAGGCCTCGGTGCGGTCCGTGTTGAGCAGCAGCACCTGCAGCTCGCCGCGGTAGCCGGCGTCGATCAGCCCCGGCGCGTTGACGAGCGCGATCCCGTGGCGTGCGGCGAGCCCCGAGCGCGGCAGCACGAGCCCCGCATGCCCGGGCGGCAGCTCCAGCGCCAGGCCGGTGCGGATCATCGCGCGCGCGCC
>JALOLQ010000351.1 GCA_025455895.1 Solirubrobacteraceae bacterium | reverse complement strand
CGGAGCCGAGATCGTCGCCGCCAACCATCCCCAGGGTGGCGCGCTGGTCACGGTGCGGATCCCGCTGCCGGGCCCATGAGGCTCAGCGCGCCCCCGGGCCCTCCAGCAGCTCGAAGCGGACCTCGCCTTCGCCCGGCACGAGCTGGGCGACGAGCGGCAGGTCGTCGCTGACGACCGCACCGATCTTCGGATAGCCGCCCGTCGTCGGCGCGTCGGCGAGCATCACGATCGGGCGTCCGTCGGGTGGCACCTGGATGCTGCCGGGGACCATCCCGTCGGAGACGATCTCGCCCGGGCCTCGGTGTGCCAGTGGCGAGCCCTCGAGGCGACAGCCCACGCGGTCGGAGAGCGACCCGACCCGCCACACCTGCGACGCGAAGCTCTCGATCGAGGCCTCGGGGAAGTCGGCCCGCTGCGGCCCCGGCACGACGCGCACGACCACGGGGGACGCCGCGCCCCGCTCCGGAGCCTCGGCAAAGAGGACGGCGGCCGACCCCGCCGCGGACGCAATGCCCAGAACGTCGCCGCCGCGCAGCGCGCGCCCGCCGAATCCGCCGAAGCCCGCCCCGCGGTCGGTCGCGCGCGAGCCGAGCACGAGCGGGACCTCGACCCCGCCCGCGCACGCGAGGTAGGCGCGGCAGCCGCGCCGGCGCCCGCGGAACGAGAGCAGGTTCCCCGCCCGGGCCAGGACCGCGATGCCGGAGGGCACGGGCCAGTCCCCCAGGTCCGGGCGCTGCAGCACCGCGCCCAGGTCGGCGCCTGCCAGCGCGAAACGCACCGGGCGCAGGAAGCGCAGCGTCGGTCCGGCGAGCGTCAGCTCGAGGCCGGCCGCGCCGTCGGGGTTGCCCGCCGCGCGGTTGGCGAGCGCGAGCGCCGGGCGATCGAGCGCCCCGCTCGGGGAGACTCCCAGCCGGCGGTAGCCCGAGCGGCCGGCGTCCTGGACGGTCGTGAGCAGGCCGGGCTCGAGGACCTCGATCGCCGGATGAGCCGGCACCGGGGCCGGCGCCACGTACGGCGTCGCCTCCGGAAGCCGGTCCACCGGGCGGAAGCGCACGCGGTCACCCGCGGTGACCAGGCACGGCCGCTCGGCCTCCGGGTCGAACAGACGCAGCGAGGTCCGGCCGATCAGGTTCCAGCCCCCCGGCGAGGCAGCGGGGTAGATGCCGGTCTGGCGGCCGGCGATGCCGACCGACCCCGCCGGCACGCGGACGCGCGGCGTCTCGAGCCGCGGCGTCTCGAGCGATTCGGGCAGCAGGCCGAGGTACGCGAAGCCCGGCGTGAAGCCGAGCATCAGGGCCGTGTACTCGGTCGCGGAATGGCGCGCCACGACCCCGGCGACATCGAGGCCGTGGCGGTGCGCCACCCCCTCGATGTCGGGCCCGTCCGCGCCGCCGTACACGACGGGCACGTCGATGCATCGGCCCGGCGCGGGCACGGGCAGCGGTGCCCGGGCGGCCTCCAGCAGCGCGTCGCGTACCTCGTCGAAGCGCGTGCGCTCGCGGTCGTAGACGACGAGCAGGGACCGGTAGGTAGGCACCGCTTCGCGGAAGCCGGGGAACGGGCGCGCGCGCATGGCCTCGTCGAGCGCGCGCACCCGGTCGCTGGTCGCGGCGTCGAGGACGGAGCCGAGCTCGAGGCTGACCGCGGTGTCGCCGAGGGCGAGGACGCGCGGGGTCTCGGTCAACGATCGAGCGCCCGGACCTCGACCCCCGCCGCGCCGAGCGCCTGGCGCACGGCCCACGCGATCTCCTCGGCGTTCGGGTTGTCGCCGTGCAGGCACAGGGTGTCGGCGCGCAGCGGGATCTCGCGCCCGTCGGCCGTCTCCACCTGTCCCCGCGTCACGATCCGGACGGCCTGCGCTGCCGCGCGCTGCGGGTCGAGGATCACCGAGCCGTCGAGCTTGCGCGACAGCAGCGAGCCGTCGGAGGCGTAGCCGCGGTCGGCGAAGGCCTCCGCCGCGAAGACGAGGCCCTCCTCCTCGGCCGTGCGCCGCATCGGCTCGGAGGCCGCGTGGCCGACGAGCCGCAGCCCGCGGTCGACGCGGGCGACGCCGCGCGCGATCGCGCGCGCGAGTGTGGCGTCCTGCGCCGCCTGGTTGTAGAGCGCGCCGTGCGGCTTGACGTGGACGAGCCGTGCCCCGTGCGAGCGCACGAAGGCGGCGAGCGCCCCCACCTGATAGACGACGTCGGCCTCGACCTCTTCCGGGTCGGCCTGGATCACCCGGCGCCCGAAGCCGCGCAGGTCCAGGTGGCTCGGGTGGGCGCCCACCGCGGCGCCGGCCCGCACGGCCATCGCCACGGTGCGGTCCATGGTGCGCGGGTCGCCGCCGTGGAAGCCGCAGGCCAGGTTGACCGAGGTGACGAAGGGCAGGACGGCGGCGTCGTTGCCCGCGATCCAGGGGCCGAAGCCCTCGCCCATGTCGCAGTTGAGGTCGATGCGCGTCGCCAAGCCGGGCTCCGTGGCTAGTCGAGGAGCAGGTGCAGCGTGCGCACCAGCGTGTCCTTCAACTGGCGCCGGTCGACGACCATGTCGAGCATGCCGTGCTGGAGCAGGAACTCGGAGCGCTGGAAACCGGCCGGCAGCTTCTGGCGGATCGTCTGCTCGATGACGCGCGGGCCGGCGAAGCCGATCAGGGCGCCGGGCTCGGCGATGTTGAGGTC
>JALOLQ010000350.1 GCA_025455895.1 Solirubrobacteraceae bacterium | reverse complement strand
CCCGGGCGATGCGGTCGTCGCCGGCCAGGGCCTCGTCGTGATGGAGGCCATGAAGATGGAGAACGAGCTGCGCGCGCCGCGCGCCGGGCGAGTCCGCGAGACGCGCGTCGCCGAGGGGCAGGCGGTCGAGGGCGGGGCGCTTCTCGTCCTGCTCGACTAGCGGGTGCCGAGGCCCAGTGCTGCGACCGCCGCGTGCGCGCCAAGGCCGGCCCCGGGCGAGACGGGGCCCGCGCGCGCCCGCCGCGCGGTCCCGCGGCGCGCGGCCTGACTCCGGCCCGGCCCCCGCCAGGCCCACGCCGGCGGCTCGGCGAGAGGCCCGATGAGACGCCGCCTGAGGATCCGGCTGCTGCTGTTGCTGCTCGGGGCCGTGTCGGCGCTCGCGCTGCTCGTCCTCGCGGTTCCCCCGCTGACGGCGCGTGGCCTCGAGCGGGCCCTCGGCGGGTTCTTCAAGCGGCCGGTGAGCGTCGGGAGCGTCTCGGTCATCGGCTTCGTGCCACTCCAGATCGAGGTCCGCGACCTGCGGGTGGGGGGGCCGACGCCCCAGTCGCCGCCCTTCCTCGAGGTCGCCCGCGCGGTCGTCGTCCCGCTCGGCCCTCCGCTCGGGAGGACGGTGGTGCTGGCGCGACTGCGCCTCGAGGGTCCGCGCATCCGGATCCACGCGCCCCCCGAGGGCGGCGACGACATCCCCAAGATGGGCGGCGGCGGTGGCGGCTCGAGCGCCGTCCAGTTGCGGATCCGCCGCCTCGTAGTGGTGGGCGGCGAGTTCGTCCTCGACCACCGGCGCGTCCCGATGGAGCTGGACCTGCCGGACTTCGGCGGGCGCCTCACGGGTCGTCCCGGGGGCGGCTTCGAGGGGCATCTCGGGTTCGGCCCGGGCAGCCTGCGTTTCGGCACGTACGAAGCGTTCGGCGTCGGCACCGAATTCGACATGCTCCTCGAGAAGCGGGTGCTGAGCGTCGCCGCCGGGCACATCCGCGCGCCGCGCACCGACCTGACGTTCGAGGGCGAGCTGCGCTTCCGACGGCGCATCGAGGGCGAGTTCGACCTGAGCGGCCCGGTGGACCTGGCGCTGCTCGACCACCACGTGTTCGGGACCGGTTTCGACCTCAAGGGCGACGCCCGCTGGGACGGCCGGGTGACCGTGGACGGCTCGCGCCTGCGCCTCAAGGGGACGATGCAGGGCACGCGCGGCGAGTTCGACGGCCAGGCCGTCCCACGCTTCAAGGGGCAGCTCTCCTACGACGAGCACGGCGTGCGCCTCCACGACCTGGACCTCGACGCCTTCTCGGGCACGGGCGTCCTCGACCTCGACATCCCCCCGGGGCCGAGTGTCGCGCGCCTCGACGGCATCGTGCGCGGCGTCGACGCCGAGGCCACCTGGCGCTGGATCTTCGACCTCGGCGTCACCGGCTTCGCCGCGACCGCGGACGGCTCGTTCGAGCTGCGCTGGCCCAAGGGCCGCTTCAAGGACCGTCTCTCGGGCAGGATCGATGCCGACTTCCGGCCTGGCGCCGACGGCCGCACGCCGCTCTCCGGGCGCCTGCAGTGGCGCGCGGTGGACGGCGTCCAGTTCATCGACCACGCCGACCTGCGGACGCCGATGGCCGACGCGGTGCTGGCGGGGCGCATCGAGGTGGACGGCCGCACGGACCTGGGCGTCGAGGGCGACGCCCGCGACATCGCCCTGACTGACGACCTGATGATGCGCTTCCGGCGCGCGCTGGGCACGCCCGACGCGCAGCGCGCAGGCTTCTCGGGACGGGGCCGCTTCGTGGGGCGCTGGAGGGGCACCCTCCGGGAGCCGGTCCTTGCGGGCCGGTTCGTGGGCGAGGACATCGGCTACCTGGGCGTCGTCTGGGGCGAGGCGGAGTGGTCCGGCACCACCACCGTCAACGACGTGCGCTCGGCGCCGCTCGTCCTGCGCCGCGGCAAGGGCGAGCTGCGCATCGAGGGCTGGACCGAGATCGGCTACTACGGCGAGCTCGACGGTCTCGACGTGCGCGGCAGCGCCCGCGAGTGGCCCGCAGAAGACCTGATCCGCGCGCTGGGCTGGGACCTGGACCTCGAGGGCCCGCTCTCGGGCGAGGTGCGCATCGGGGGCCGGCGCAGCGCGCCGCGCGGCGAGGGGCGGGTCGAGGCCCGCGGCCGCTACTACGGGATCCCGTTCGAGGAGCTGCGCGCGGCGTCGCGGTTCGAGGGCAACCAGACGACCGTCAAGGACGGCTCGGTCCGCGTCGGGGGCGGCCGGATCCGCTTCAGCGGCAGCCTGACCGACGACGGCTTCTACGACGGCAAGGCGAGCCTGGAGGCGGTCGACGTCGCGGCCGTGCTGCCGGCGCCGGCGCCGGGGGTGGCCTGGGGCGGGCGCGTCTCGGGCGAGGTACGGCTGCAGGGGCCGCTCGATCGCCCCCGCGTCGTAGCCCGGCTCGCCTCGCCGCGTCTCTTCCTGGGCGACGAGGGCGTCGGTGCGCTCGAGGGGAGCCTCCATGGCACGGGGGACGGCCTGGTCGCGGTCGCGCTCAGCTGCCGCTCCCCGCGCGTGGACGTGAGCCTCACCGGCGCCCTCAATGCGGACCCGCGCCAGCCGTCGCGCCTGCGTCTTGCCGCGCGCGAGACCAGCCTGGATCCCTTCCTGCGCGCGCTTCTGCCGAGGCTGCCGGCCGCCGTGCGGCTCGTGGCCTC
>JALOLQ010000349.1 GCA_025455895.1 Solirubrobacteraceae bacterium | reverse complement strand
AGCGCCTTGATGAACTCCGCATCGCGGGCCTGGATCGCCTCGCCGACGGCCTTGCGGGTGCCGTTGATGGATTCGCCCATCAGGAACATAAGACCACTACCTCCACACATCGCTGTCCGGGCCGAACGAGAGTGAAGTATATCCGCGCCGGCGGGGGGCTTGCAGCGGGCCGCCGACGGCCGCCCGAAGAGCGCCGCGAGACCGGGGCAACGGCCGGGCCGAGCCGGCGCTACGCGGCGTCGGGCGGAGGCACGACCCAGTCGGGGGGGCGCCGGCGACGGTCGGCCTGGCGCCGCTCCTCGGAGACCCGGGATCGTGCGGCGCGTCGCTCACCTTCGCGGCGGTCCTTGACGACGACCACCCCCCGGCCCCAGAACAGCCGGCTGAAGTGCTCGTACAGCAGGTCGCGCGCGGGGCCCGTGACGACCAGCGTACGTGGCTCGGTCTGGGTGGCGGCCTGCCTCATGCTTCCAGTGTACCCCTCGACGCACCGCTCACGAAGGGAGCCCGCGGCGGTCGGACGGCGGGCGCACGCTGGTCGCCGGGGTGCGCGGCGGGCGCGCGGCGCCCACGCAGGATCGGTCGGCGGCGCGTTCGCCGGCCGGTCGGCCGGAGAGCAAGACCGTTCAAGCGGGTCCGCTACCGGTCGCGTGTCTCCGCGGGCGCCGCGACGACCGCCCGTTCGCCGCAGGCGAGCCTGCGGTCGATGTCGGCCACGGCGCCGGGCACCTCGGCGACCGAGCGAAGCACGTAGTGGGCGCCGGCCTCCAGCAGGCGGGCGCGAGCCGCGGCGAGACGCTCCTCCAGCGCGGCCGGACCGAGCGCGGCTTCCGCCTCCCGGCTGAGACCGACCTCGCTGCCGCCCAGCAAGGTGCCGACGGTCCACATGCCCGCGGCGCGACCTTCGAGGACGTCGAAGACGGTGTCGCCCACCTTCACCATCTGCCCCAGCGGGTGGGTGTCGAGCAGCACCGCGTTGAGGTAGCACATGTACGGGGCAGGGCGGCCGCGCGGGACGTCGTCGGGGGTGAGGACGACGTCGGGAGCATAACCGCGCGCGGCCGCCGCAAGGGCGAGCGAGTCCATCAGCCCGCGTGGGTAGCCGGTGCACGAGCCGATCTTGACGCCCCGCCCGCGCAGCGCGGCGACGGCCTCGACCGCACCGGGCAGCGGCTCGGCGCGCTCGAGCGCCGCCGCGGCCATCAGCCGCGTCACCTCGTCGTAGAGTGCGTCGATGTCCTCCTGCGAGGGCTCCCGGCCGTGCCGGTCCGCCCACTGCGCGGCCACCGCCGGCAGGGAGAGCAGGGCAACGAGGTGATCGCGCTTGCCGCGGCCCATCGGCCCGCGCACGTCCGCCTCGTTCGACTCGACGCCGTGCGCGGCGAGCGCGCCGACGAAGGCCTCCACCGGCGCCATGCAGCCGTAGTCCACGGTCGTGCCGGCCCAGTCGAACACGACCGCGCGCGCACCTTCCTGCACCGCGGTCACCTCCCTGCCGTCCCTCGCCAGCCTGACGACGCCGCAGCGGCGTGCCATCCGGCGGTCGGGGCGGGTCGAGACACGTGACGCCCTCGGTGCCTACGGACCGGCCGACAGCGGCACGAGCTGCCGGTCGGAGAGGCGCAGCGTCTCGCGGTACCCCGCTCGGCGCGCCTTGACGATGGCCTCGTCCCAGAACCGGCCGACGTGGGCGGCTTCATGGGCGTCGGAGCTGATCACGAGCGGGATGCCGCGCGCCCGCGCCGCGGCGAGGAGCTCGTCGGACGGATACATCACCCCTGCCGGGTCGCTGGTGCGGTCGGTGTTGAGCTCGAGGGCGCTGCCCGAGGTGGCGATCGCGTCGAGCGCGGCCTCGATCGCGCTGCGCACCCCCGGTCCCGGCACGTGGCCCCACAGGCCGATCCAGTCGAGGTGGGCGATCACGTCGAAGCAGCCGCTCGCGGCCGCTCCCGCCACGACCTCGTAGTACCGGCGGAGGAGCGCGTCGGGATCCTGCCAGCGCGGGCCGTCGCGCTGGTCGGGATCGTCGAACTCGAAGCCGTCGACCTGGTGCACGCCGGCGATGACGTAGTCGAAGCGGCGGTCGGCGAGGAAGCCGCGGAGCTGGGCCTCGTGCTCGGGGACGTAGTCCGCCTCGAGGCCCAGCAGCACGGTGACGTCGGCCCGGCCGCTCGCCGCCTCCATGATCGAGCGCACGTAGTCGTCGAGGCGCGCGTGCCGGATGTTCCAAGGCGCCTCGACCACAGGCGAGAAGTGGTCGGCGATGCCGATCTCGGCGAGCCCGGCGGAGACCGCCTGAGCGACGCACTCGGCGACGGTGCCCGTACCGTCGGAGTACGTCGTGTGGACGTGGTAGTCGCCGGGCAGGCCCTCAGCCTGCCCGGCGACTGCGTCCCGCGCGTCACTCATGTCGAGCGTGCCGTCGTCATCGGCACCATCCTACGCTCGCTGCCCGCGAGCGCGCACGCCCGCGTCGCGCAGAGATGGCGCGCGCCGCGATCGCTCTGCGATCGCCCGCCCGCGGCCGCGAAGCAGCGGGGCGCGACGACAGACGCGCATCCGCCCGTCCCGCAGCTCCGCGTGAGGGCGCGGCCGAGACCCTGGGTCCGAACGCATCGGCGACACGCCGTTGACGGCCCCGCCGTGACGAGAGGCGGCGCGGGGTGTGCCCGCACCCCGCCCCCCC
>JALOLQ010000040.1 GCA_025455895.1 Solirubrobacteraceae bacterium | reverse complement strand
TGCGCGCACGCGGGCCATCCCGAGCCCGTCGAGGAAGTCGACGGCGGCGGCGAGGCCGATCACCTCGGCGATCGGGGGCGTCCCCGCCTCGAAGCGCGCGGGCGGGTCGGCGTAGCTCGAGCTGAAGGGCTCGACGAGGCGGATCATCGAGCCGCCGCCGAGGAACGGCGGCATCTCCCGCAGCAGTTCCCAGCGCCCGTGGAGCACGCCGACGCCGGTCGGCCCGTACGCCTTGTGGCCGGTCCACGCGTAGAAGTCGGCGCCGAGCGCCGCGACGTCCACCGGGATCTGCGGCACCGCCTGGGCGCCGTCGATCATCGAGACCGCGCCGGCGGCGCGGGCCCGCGCGGTGATCTCGGCGACCGGGGTGATCGTGCCGAGCACGTTCGAGATGTGCGCGGCGGCGACGAGCTTCACGCGCCCGTCGGCCAGGTGCTCGTCGAGCTGCGCGAGGTCGAGCTGCCCGTCGGCCTCCGGGTCGAGGTAGCGCAGCTCGGCGCCCGTCCACCCGCAGAGCATCTGCCAGGGCACGAGGTTCGAGTGATGCTCGAAGCGGGTGAGGACGATCGCGTCGCCGGGGCCGACGTTCTCCCGGCCCCACGACTGCATCACGAGGTTCAGCGCCTCGGTCGCGTTCTTGGCGAAGATCGTCTCGCGCGCGCTCGAGCCGGTGAACGCGGCGATCCGCTCGCGCGCGGCGTCGAAGCGGGCGCTCGCCTCGGCGGCGAGCGGGTAGACGCCGCGGTGGACGCTGGCGTTGTGGTGGGCGGTGAAGTCCGTGACCGCCTCGATCACGGCCCGCGGCTTCTGCGCGGTGGCGGCGGAGTCCAGGTAGGCCAGCCCGGTCTCGTGGAGGACCGGGAACTCCGCCGCGATCGCGCTGTCCGCGAGCAGGGGCATCGCGCCCTAGGCCGCGCTCCCCGCGACCTCGCCCGTGATCCAGCCGTAGCCCTCGCGCTCGAGCTGCGCGACGAGCTCCGGCCCGCCCTCCTTGACGATCCGCCCGTCGAAGAGGATCGAGACGCGGCTCGGCTCGACGAGGTGCAGGATCCGCTGGTAGTGGGTGATGATCAGCACGCCCATCTCGCGCTCCCGGGCGACGGTGTTGACGCCGCGGGCGACGACGTTCAGGGCGTCGATGTCGAGGCCCGAGTCGGTCTCGTCGAGGACCGCGACCTGGGGCTGCTGGAGCGCGAGCTGGAGGATCTCGAGGCGCTTCTTCTCGCCGCCGGAGAAGCCGTCGTTGAGGTAGCGCTGGGCGAACTCGCGCTTGACGTTCGTGAGCTCCATCGCCGCCTCGACGGTCTTGCGGAACTCCTTCAGCGAGATCTCCGGCTCGCCGCGCTCCTCGCGGTGCGCGTTCATGACCATCCGCAGGTACTTGCTGACCGTCACGCCGGGGATCGCCACCGGGTACTGGAAGGCCATGAAGAGGCCCAGGCGCGCGCGCTCGTCGGGCTCGGCCTCGGTGATGTCCTCGCCGCGGAAGAGGATCTGCCCCTCGGTGACCTCGAGCGCCGGGTTGCCCATGATCGCGTTGGCGAGCGTGGACTTGCCGGAGCCGTTGGGCCCCATGAGGGCGTGGATCTCCCCGGGCTCCACGGTGAGGTCCAGGCCCTTGAGGATCTGCTTCTCCCCGGCCTGGACGTGCAGGTTCTTGATCTCGAGCTCGGCGGCCATGTCTCTCGTTCGGTTCTGGGGGTGGGTCGGGATCAGGCGGCGGTGTGGAGCGGCAGCGAGGCGCCGACCGGCTCGGGGGAGCTGATCGCCGGCGCCCCGAACTCGACGAGCTCGGCGAGCGTCGTGCGCTTCAGCGCGTCGACGACGCCGGACTGCACGCGGCCCCAGAGCAGGCGCGTCGCGCAGCCCTGGTGGCCGTCCTCGACGTGCGAGCAGAGCACGCGGCCCTCCTCGCGGTCGTCCACGAAGCACGACATCGGCGCGACCGCGCCCTCGAGCGCGAGCACGGCCTCGTCCATCGTGATCGCCTCCGCCGGGCGCGCGAGGCGGTAGCCGCCGTGCGCGCCGCGGGTGCTCTCCACGAGGCCGGCCTTCTTCAGCAGCGCCACGATGCGCTCCAGGTAGGCGAGCGGCAGCCCCTCGGACTCGGCGATCGCCTTGAGCGAGACGGGTGCCTCGCGGCCCTGGCGGCCGAGCTCGACGAGGAGGCGCACGCCGTACTCCGCCTTCGTCGTGAAGATCATGGGCTAATCCTACCAGCGGGGTAGGAGAACCCTCCGGCGACCGACGCCGGGTCGGAACCGGCCGATACCCTCCCCCGTGGTGTCCGTGCGAGCCGCCACCGCCGCCACCGCGCTGATCCTCGCCGCCCTCGCCGCGGCCCCCTCGCCCGCGTCCGCGCTGAGCGCCCGCGCGTGCCCCGGGGCGCAGGCGCCGGTGACGAGCGCCGAGGGCCGGCACGCCGTGCGCTGCCTGCTCAACGCCACCCGGGCCGCCCGCGGGCTGCCGCGGCTGCGGGCGTCGGCGACGCTCGCGCTCGCCGCCCGCCGCCACGCCCGCGCCATGGCCCGCCGGGACTTCTTCGACCACGTGAGCCCCGGCGGCTCCACCCCCCGGGCCCGCGCCGCCCGGGCGGGGTACGCGCCCGCCGCGATGGTCGGCGAGACGATCGCCTGGGGCAGCGGCGACGAGGCGACGGCGCTCGGGACGGTGCGCCGCTGGCTCGGCTCGCCCGAGCACGACCGGATCCTGCTCGACCGGCGCCTGCGCGACGTGGGGATCGGCTCGGCGGCCGGGTCGCCGCTGCGCGGGAGCGCGGGCGGGGCGACCGTGGTCGCCGACCTCGGTCGCCGCTGACGCACGGGTTCCGGCCCGCAGGCGCTCGGATCGCGAACGTTCGTCCACGGCCCGGGCCGATCCGCGCGAGCGTGCCGATGCACGTCTCGTGGTCGCCGCCCTCGCCCTCACCGCGTTGATCGCCGTCCCCGCGCCCCCCGCCCGGGCCGCCGAGGCGACGTGCCCGGGGGCCTCGGCGCGCGTGGCGCAGGCCGGCCCGGCCGAGCAGGAGCGTGCGATCCGCTGCCTGGTCAACCGCGAGCGCGACCGCCGCGACCTCCCGCGCCTGCGCGCCGACGAGCGCCTGGCCTCCGCCGCCGCCGGGCACTCGCGCGACATGGTGCGGCGCGGCTTCTTCGATCACACGAGCCCGGGCGGCTCCACCCCCGCGCGGCGCGCGCGCCGCGCCGGCTACCCGTGGCGCTCGATCGGCGAGACGATCGCCTGGGGCAGCGGCCCGTACGCGACCGCGGCGAGCACGGTCGAGCGCTGGATCGACTCGCCCGGCCACCGCGAGATCCTGCTCCACCCCGGCCTGCGGGAGATCGGCGTCGGCGTCGCCGTCGGCGCCCCGGTCGCCGGCCAGCGCGGCGGGGCCACCGCGACGGCGCTGCTCGGGCGCCGTTAGATGCTCGAGTCCACGGGAGCGTCGATGCGGAGGGCCCGGACCGTGGATGCCGGGCGCCGCGAGCGGACGCCGCCCATGCCGGAGGGCAGGGGCAGGGACGCAGCGGATCTCGTGGGATCGACCGTCTAGAGCACGTCGCCGCGCACGGCGGCGCCGCTCAGCAGCGGGCTGACGATCTTCGGCGCCTTCGGGAAGCGGCCCATCCGGTGGCGCTGGACGTCGAGCCCGGAGGCCTCGATCGACGCCAGCGTCCGGCGGTTGCAGGTGCATCCGCCCGCGAGCGCCTTCCACACCGGGGCCCAGCGGTCCTGGGTGCGGGCGAGCGCGAGGTCGTCGCTGCGCACGTGCTCGAGGAACAGGTAGCGCCCGCCCGGGCGCAGGACGCGGGCGATCTCGTCGAGCGCGCGCGCCGGGTCGTCCGCCTCGCACAGCACGAGCGTCCCGGTCACCGTGTCGAACGACGCGTCCTCGAACGGGAGCGCCTCGGCGGGCGCCGCGACGACCTCGACCGGTGCGGGCGCGAGATCGCGCTTGGCCTCGATCTGGCGGGCCATCGCGGCGTGCGGCTCGGTGAGGACCAGGCGCGTGATGCCCTCGCGCGGGTACTGGGGGAGGTTCAGCCCGGTGCCCGCGCCGATCTCGAGCACGTCGCCGCGCGCCTCGGCGAGCGCCGCACGGCGCAGGTCGGCGAGGCCCGCGTCCTGGCTGCGCTGCATCACGAGCCGGTCGTAGACCATGGCGCCCAGGCGGTTCACCGGGGCGACCCTACCGGGAGGTCGTGCGATACGCTCGCGCCATGGTGCTTGCCCTCAGCGAGGCCGTGAAGTTCGACATCGGGCTGATCGGCGTGTTCTTCGTGCTGTTCCCGATCCTCGCCCAGGGGCTGATCGCGTTCGCCGCGGTCCAGGCCTGGGGCGAGAAGAAGGAGAACGACGCCTTCCTCGAGCGCCACCGGATCCCGGGTTCCGAGCTCTGAGTCGATGGACGCGCGCCCGGTCGCGCTGATCACCGGGGGCGCCCAGGGGATCGGACTCGAGACGGCCCGGCGGCTCGCCGCCACGCACCGCGTGGCCCTGCTCGACCTCGACGGCGCCAAGCTCGAGGACGCCCGCGGCGCCTGCGGCAAGGACGCGCTGGCGGTCGTCTGCGACATCGCCGAGCAGGACCAGGTGACCGCGGCCGTCGACGAGGTCGTCCAGCGGGCCGGCGGGATCGACGTCGTCTTCTCGAACGCCGGGATCGGGGCGGGGGGCGCGCTGCGCCACCTCGACCCCGAGGTGCTCGAGGCGATCATCGACGTGAACCTCATCGGCAACTGGCGCGTGATCCACGCCTGCCTGCCCTCGATCATCGAGCGGCGCGGCTACGTGCTCGCCAACGCCTCCGCCTCCGCGCTGCTGCCGGCGATGGGCATCGGCCACTACGCGGCGAGCAAGGCCGGGCTCGAGCACCTCATGAACGTCCTGCGGGTCGAGGTCGCCCACCTCGGCGTCGACGTCGGCGTGACGTACTTCTGGTTCATCGCGACCGACATGGTCGAGGGCGCCGAGCGCGAGATGGGCGACCTCGGGCAGCTGCGCTCCGCGTTCCCGGGCCCGCTGGCGAAGGTGATCCCGGTGAGCGCCGCAGCCGACGCCGTGGTCGCCGGCATCCGCGGCCGCCGGCGCCGCGTGACCGCCCCCGGCTGGGTCGAGCCGCTCTACCGGGTGCGCGGGCTGCTGGGCCGGCTCGCCGAGCGCGACGTGGTGGCCGTCGCGCCGCGCGTGGACGCCGCCACCGCGGAGCGCGTCGGCCGGCTCGGCGACTTCGACGCCGCCTTCCGCCCGCGCTCGCCCGCCCATCAGGCGGCCGCGCACCACGTGCACCACGACCTGCACGACGCGCCCGCACCCTGAGCGCGCGCAGGATCGCGCTGCGGTCCGGCGAACGGGACCGTGTCATGACCCTGCCCTCGACCGCGCCCGCGGGCGCCCGCGCGGCCCGCTGGAGCGGGCGGCTCCTGCTCGTCGTCGCCGCCGCCGTGCTGATCGGCAGCGTGCTCTGGTACGCCCGCACCGCGACGGTCCCCCTGATCATCGCGGCGCTGATCGCCACGCAGCTGCTCCCGCTCGTCGAGTGGGCGGCGCGGCGCGGCGTGCCGCGCGGCCTGGCGATCGCGGGGGCGATGCTGCTGACCCTCCTCGTGGTGGCCGGCCTGACGTGGCTGTTCGCCGCCTCCCTCTTCGGGCAGCTCGGCGGCGTCGGCGACGCGCTCAGCGACGGCGCCGACGAGGCGCTGAGCTGGCTCGAGGACAACAACGCCTGGTTCGAGCAGCACCGGGACGAGATCCGCGACTTCCTCTCGGGGCTGCTGCCCGCGGTGAAGAGCGCCGCCGACGGCGTGCTCACCGGGGTCGTCGGCGGGCTCGAGCTGGCGGCCCAGCTCGTGAGCGGCGCGCTGCTGGCGTTCGTCTTCCTGCTCTACCTGCTCACGAGCGGCGAGGGCATCTGGCGCTGGACGCTGGCGCGCTTCGCCCCCGAGAGCCGCGACCGGGTCGGCCGCGCCGGCCGCGCCGCGTGGCGCGCGGCGACCGGCTACGTGCGCGGCATCGCGCTCGTCGCGTTCATCGACTCGGTGGTGATCGGCGCCGGGATGCTCGTGATCGGCACGCCGCTGGCCGGGACGCTGATGCTGCTGACGTTCGTGAGCCTCTTCATCCCGATCCTCGGCGCCTGGGTCTCCGGCACGGTGATCGTGCTCGTCACCCTCGGCGCGCTCGGGACGACCGAGGCGCTGCTGATGGCGGCGGTGATCCTCATCGCCCAGCAGCTCGACAGCATGTTCGTCACGCCGCTCGTCTACCAGCAGACGGTGAGCCTGCACCCGATCGTCACGCTCACCGGCGTGATCGTGGGCTCGCAGCTGCTCGGGGTGATCGGGGCGTTCCTGGCCGTGCCGCTGATCGCGGTCGGCTGGTCGGTCTACGCCGCGCTCGAACCGCAGCGCGAGGCGCCGCCGGACGCCGCGCCCGAGCCGGCCCCGGCGCCCGCGTAGACCGCTAGCCCAGCGCGGCGGGATCGACCGCCGCGCCGGAGCGGATCAGCTCGCGCGCCCGGTCGAGGTCGAGCCCGCCGTGGTGGCTCAGCGCGCCGCGGACGACGCCGCCCTCCAGGTACCACACGCCGAACGGCTCGCCCTCGGCGAGCGTCCCGGTGACGACCTCCTCGTCCCAGGCGGACGCCGGGCCGACCGACTCGAAGGTGGCCCAGTCGGCGAGGTCGGAGAAGAAGTAGGGCACCTCGGCGAACGGCTCGGCGGTCCCGGCGAGGATCTGCCGGGCGACGTGCGCGCCCTGGGCCTGGGCGTGCTCGGTGTGCTCGACCCGGATCCGCCGCCCGCCGTGCGCGACGCTCGGGTACTCGCACATGTCCCCCGCCGCCCACACCGCGGGAGCGCTCGTGCGCAGCGCCGCGTCGCACGCGACGCCGCCGCTCTCCCCCAGCGCGAGCCCGGCGCCGCGGGCGAGCATCACGTCGGGGACGACCCCCACGCCGAGCACGACGATCCCGCACGGCAGCTCGCGACCGGAAGCCGTGTGCACCGCCGCGACCCGCCCGTCGCCGGTGAAGCGCGCGACCTGCTCCCCGCCGTGCACGGCGACCCCGCGCGCCTCGAGCACCGAGCGCACGAAGCGGCCCACCTGGATGCCCGCGGTGCGCTGCTGCGGCTCGTCCTCCTGCAGGAGGATCGTCACGTCGCGGCCGAGCAGCGCCAGCGAGGCGGCGACCTCGCAGCCGATGTAGGAGCCGCCGACGCAGACGACGGGCGCGTCCGGATGGGCCTCGAGATCGGCGCGGATCGCGTCGGCGTTGCCGTACGCGCGCAGGTAGTGCAGGCCGTCGAGCTCCGTGCCGTCCACCTGCAGGCGGCGAACCATCGCGCCGGTCGCCACGAGCGCCTGCTCGAAGCCGACGACCTCCTTCGTCGAGAGCGTCGCCTCGCGCGCGGCGGGATCGAGCTTCATGACGCTCGTGCGCGTGAGCAGCTCCACCGGGCCGCCCTCGAACCAGCCGGCGGACGGGTGGTGGGAGGCCTCGCGCGGCTGCTCGCCGCGCAGGTACTCCTTCGTGAGCGCGGGGCGGTCGTAGGGCGGGTCGAGCTCGCGCCCGGCGAGCAGCGCCGAGCCGCCGAACCCGCCCTCGGCGAGCGCGTGCGCGGCGGCGGCCGCGGCGACCCCGCCGCCGATGAGCAGGACGTCCACGCTGCGGTCGGGCATGAGGCGGGACCCTAGCGCCACCCCGCCGGCGCTAGGTTGGACCCATGGCAGATGACGCGCCGAACCTCATCCCGGCCGACGAGCCGGTCATCGACCTGCAGCTCAACGCCGCAGAGATGAAGGTGACCTACACCGCGCTGAAGGCGTACTTCGACGACTTCGGCCACGAGGAGAGCGACCTGCACGTGCTGGTCCGGGGCATCCTCGGGCGGCTCCCGGGCGAGCACGACATGCGCGCGATCGACCTCGACGCGGAGCTCGAGAAGCTCCGCGAGCTGCGCGGCGAGTAACGGTGGCGCCGCAGCGGCGCAGCGACCTGCGCAACGTCGCGATCGTCGCGCACGTCGATCACGGCAAGACGACGCTCGTCGACGCGATGCTCCGCCAGTCCGGCGCGTTCCGCGAGGGCGCCGAGCTCGAGGACCGCGTGATGGACTCGATGGACCTCGAGCGCGAGCGCGGCATCACGATCCTCGCCAAGAACACGGCGGTGCGCCGCGGCGAGGTGAAGATCAACATCGTGGACACGCCCGGCCACGCCGACTTCGGCGGCGAGGTCGAGCGCTCGCTGGCGATGGTGGACGGCGTGCTGCTGCTCGTGGACGCCGCCGAGGGACCGCTGCCGCAGACGCGCTTCGTGCTGCGCAAGGCGCTCGAGGCGCGGCTGCCGGTGATCCTCGACATCAACAAGGTGGACCGCCCCGACGCGCGGATCGCCGAGGTCCTGCACGAGGTCGAGGACCTGTTCCTCGACCTCGACGCCGACGAGGACCAGCTCGGCTTCCCGGTCGTCTACACGAACGCCAAGCGCGGCTGGGCCTCGCTCGACCCGACGCTCCCCGGCACGGACCTCGAGCCGCTGTTCGCGCTGCTGCTCGAGCACGTGCCGGCGCCGGCCTTCGACGCCGAGCACCCGCTGCAGGCCCAGGTCACGAACCTCGACGCCTCGCCCTACCTCGGGCGGCTCGCGATCTGCCGCGTGCGGCACGGGACGATCCGCAAGGGCCAGCGGATCGGGTGGTGCCGGGCCGACGGCGAGGTCGTCGCCGGCACGCTCGGCGAGCTGTTCGTCACCGAGGAGCTCGAGCGCGTGAGCGCCGAGGAGGCCGGGCCGGGCGAGATCATCGCCGTCGCGGGCCTGGAGGACGTGACGATCGGCGAGACGCTCGCCGACCCCGAGGACCCGCGCCCGCTGCCGGTGATCACGGTCGATGAGCCGTCGCTGTCGGTCACGCTCGGCGTCAACACCTCGCCGCTCTCCGGCCAGGAGGGCGACAAGGTGACCGCGCCGCGAGGGCTTCGAGCTGACCGTCGGCCAGCCGCGCGTGCTCGAGCGCGAGATCGACGGCAAGCGCCACGAACCGGTCGAGCGGATGTCGATCGACGTTCCCGAGGACTACGTCGGCGTCGTGACGCAGTTGCTCGCGCTGCGCAAGGGCTCGCTCGAGCAGATGGTCAACCACGGCCAGGGCTGGGTGCGGATGGACTACAAGGTCCCCGCCCGCGCGCTGATCGGCTTCCGCACCGAGTTCCTCACCGAGACGCGCGGAACCGGCCTGATGCATTCGGTGTTCGACGGCTGGGCGCCGTGGTTCGGCGAGCTGCGCACGCGGCCGACAGGCTCGCTGGTGGCCGACCGCTCCGGCAAGGCGACGGGCTTCGCGCTGTCCTCGCTGCAGGAGCGCGGGACGCTCTTCGTCTCCCCCGGCGACGACCTCTACGAGGGCATGATCGTCGGCGAGAACGCGCGCGCCGAGGACCTCGACGTCAACGCGGTGCGCGAGAAGCACCTGACGAACATGCGCTCGGCGACGGCCGACGTGCTCGA